>CALDQF010000275.1 GCA_937911845.1 uncultured Phycisphaera sp.
TTGAGGGCCCCTCTGCCCAAAGTCAATCCCAACCCGAAGGCCAAACCGCGGGAACCCAACGGTGTCGTGATGCCCCAAAGCTCACCCGCAGTTGTCTTGATCCCCGGGGTGGCCTTCACGGCCGAGGGTTCAAGGCTGGGGCGAGGAGGTGGCTTTTACGATCGTTTCCTCCGCACTCTGCCAAAGTCGACTCTGCGGATTGGTGTCTGCTTCTCACTCCAGATCAAGCAAGTTCTCCCCACCGAACGACATGATGAGCCGGTGTCATTTCTCCTTACTGAAGCAGGTTGGATAGGATCCCCTCCGTGTCAAGAGTAAACATGAATCCAAGCAATCGACGATCTCGACGACGTCGGTCTCCTCGCCCTTTTGCCCTGGTTCTCATTATGGGAGGCGTAGCCCTATTGGGGTACAACTTATGGCCAGCGGCTGAATCCAACCTCGTGCAAGCCGAACCAAAGCCCAAAACTCAGGTTGCGCCGACTGTCACTCCTTCCACGGTCGCTGTCAATAATCAAAACCCGGCAACGGAACCTGAGGCCGAGAATCCAACCGAAGCCTCAACGCCGGAAGCGCTTCCAGAAGTGGTTGAACCCCAAGCGCCAGAACCAACGCCCCCTGCAATTGTGCCAACCAATCCAGTCACCCCAGTCAAGAGCAACTCCGACGCCCTCCCGGCCGTACGAGAGCGTGCTCTCGCCGACTTTGCGTCCGGCATGCGGTTGCTGCGAGATGGGCTGGGAGTTGAGGGCCGGCAACGCTTGTCTGATGCCCTTGGTTCAGATGGACTTGATTATGGCCGAGCAAGTGAAGTTCGCGAGGAGTTGTCTCAACTATCCGAGACGTTGGTTTTTGGTCCTGGAGTTGCCCAACGAGATCCCTTTGCTCGTGAGTTCATCATTCCCGAAGGGGGCGTGTTGGCCAAAATTGCCCAGAATCAGACCGATGGTTTGCACTGGAAGTTCCTTGCACGCATCAACGGCATCTCCAGTCCAAACCGCATTCGATCTGGCCAACGCTTGAAACTCCTCAATGGACCGTTCCATGCCGTGATCGACAAATCTGGGTACCGGTTGGATCTGTGGATGGGCCAAGAGGATGACCGGGTGTA
>CALDQF010000276.1 GCA_937911845.1 uncultured Phycisphaera sp.
GATCGTTGATGGGATCAAGTCGCCGGGTGACTTCGGCCGCAGCCGTCGCGCCGGCATCTTTCTTAAACCAGAGTCTTGGGGTGCGTCGCAAATTGGCGCGGCGGGCCAAGTTCCGCCGTAAATGAGGCGTCGCACTCTTCAGCCCGTGCAACACCAAATCCAAGTTCTCTGCGGGATACGTGCTGATGAACGCCGTGGCATCCGCCATATCAGGAGCCAACTTCACATGACCAACGGAAATAATGCCGCGGACGCGGGGGTCCGCAATGCCCTTGCGCAATGACTCTTGCAAGGTTCTGCGAATCACTTCTTCAAGTTGCTCGTGACGACGGGTCATAGAGGGGCAGGTACCAGATCAGTCCAAGGTACGACGGACTTCTTGCGTGAGATAGCACTCGAGGACATCACCTTCTTTGATGTCGTCGTAACCATCAATCAACATGCCACACTCATTGCCCGAAGCAACTTCTTTAGCATCTTCCTTGAACCGTTTCAGCTGGTTCAAACGGCGGTCCTTCTCGATGACGATGTCGTCCCGGGTCACCCGGATCTGAGCATTTCGGCGAATACTGCCGCTGGTCACATAACAACCCGCAACCATGCCCACCTTGGTGATTCGGAAGACCGCTCGCACCTCGGCTTGACCCAATACTTCAAGTTTCAGCTCAGGATCAAGCAGACCTTCGGCGGCTTGCTTGACATCATCGATGAGTTCATAAATGACGTCGTAGTAGCGGATATCAACCCCCTTGGCTTCAGCTTGCTTTCGAGCCTTACCAGAGGCGGTGACGTTGAAACCAATAATGATGGCACCTGTCGCTTCGGCCAGAGTGACATCAGAATCGTTGATACCACCGACGGCAGAGTGCTTGATGGTGACTTTGACTTCTTCGGAACCAATTTTGCCGAGTTGGCCCTTGAGGGTTTCGATGGATCCAAACACATCACCTTTAACAATGATGGGAAGTTCGGCCTTCTTCTGTTCCGCCAACACATTGAAGATGTTGTCGAGCGTCACTTTCTCACCCGCAAGGTTGCGTTCCCGCTCGGCTTGTCGACGCTCGGCAGCTGCTGATTCCGCCTGCTTGAGGTTCTTCACACAGTAGAAATTGTCACCCGAGTCGGGCAACTCATCAATGCCACTGATCGCGATTGGATCACCAGGTCCAGCTTGGCTCACGCGTTCACCGCGGTCGTCCACGATGTCCCGAACTCGGCCACAAGCTCGACCCACCACGATGAAATCACCCTTGTTGATTTGGCCTTGTTGAACAATCAACCGAGCGACTGGTCCTCGGCCTTCTTCAACTTGGGCTTCAAGAACAGTACCTTCGGCAAAGCCCGCATAGTCCGCTTGCAACTCGAGAACCTGAGCTTGCAAATCGACAATTTCTAATAGGCCATCAAGGTTGGTGCGGTTGATGGCTGAAACTCGAACCACTTCAATTTCACCGCCCCACTCCACGGGATTGAGACCATTTTCGGCCAGTTGACCAAGGATGCGCTGAATGTTGCCATCGGTGGCTTCGGCTTTATCAATCTTGTTCAAAGCGACAACAATGGGAACCCCTGCAGCCTTGGCATGGTTGATGGATTCCACAGTTTGTGGCATCACGCCGTCATCGGCAGCAACCACCAATATGACGACGTCGGTGACTTCAGCCCCCCGAGCTCGCATTTCGGTGAACGCTTCGTGGCCAGGGGTATCGATAAAGGTGATCGAACGTTCTTCCGAACCGACTTGGACACCCACGCGAAAGGCGCTGGTGGCCTGGGTGATGCCACCGGCTTCGCCGTCAGCAACATTCGCATCGCGGATGGCATCGAGCAACGATGTCTTACCGTGGTCAACGTGGCCCAGAATGGTGACGACCGGGCTGCGAGGACGAGCATCAGCCATCTCCCGATTTTTGGCCGCTTCCTCGATCGCCATCTCCGCGGTGATCTCGGGGAGCACTTCAAGTTCGATGCCCCAATCGATCATCAACTCCATGGCGAGATCGTCTGCGATGATCCCGTCGCCCGTCATTAAGGGCTGACCCTTCTTCACCAAGCGTCGAACAATGTCGTTGACCCTGACTCCGGTAATGGCAGAAAGTTCCTTCAGCACCACGGGAGACTGGATGGTGGCAGAGCCTCCGGTTTGCTTGAGAGTCTTGGCCTTTTCGCCGGTGGGAACATCTTTCTTGCGAACATCCCGGCGAACACGGTTGAGGAAACCCTCGGATTTCTGAAGTCGCCGTTCACGATCGGCGTAATCCTGTCGCCGCCAGTCGAACGGTGTGACTTCACCCAAGCCACGGTTCTTGGCTCCAGCTCCACCGCCACCACGCGATTGGTCACGACGCCGAGTATTGCGAACACCACCACCACCTGGGGATGGGCGGCCAACAGATGGACCGCCGTGTCCGGCGGGAGCAGAACCTGGGCCGCCCCCATCTCGGTGTCGCCGTGGGGGCGCGACCGGATCTGGTTTCTCGATGCGCACCACTTTGGGACCAGACAACTTCGTCTTTTCGGGCGCGACCCGCGGACCCGCAGGGGCAATGACGTCCGGTCGATCAGGGACATTCGGGCGTGCCACAACTGCATTGGGTGCATCACCCTGAGCGGAGCCCGTGTTGGCATCGGAGTCACCAGAAGTTGAATCTTCGCCGGAGACGTCGGCACGAGCTTGGGCTTCAGCCTGCTGGGCTTTTATGGCCGCCTCAACTCGAGCTTGTTCAAGTTTGCCTTCTTCTTTTTTGGATTCGTCGGTTGGCTCGGGTTTGGCTTTGACCGTGTTCGATCGTCGGCGGGTACCACGACGCTTTTTCTCAGCCTCGGCCTTTTTCCGCGCTTCATCAAGGTCAACCTTTTCCGCGGTTTCGACTGCGGTGGTTGATTCCTCGACATCTTCGGTCGTGGAGAACCATTCCCGAATGGTGGCCGCGAGACCTATGGAAACCGGGGACAGATGGTTCTCGATGCCCGGAATGGCTTCTGCTTCACATTTGGCGATGACATCTTTGGAACTGATACCCAGTTCTTTCGCCAGTTTGTGGACTCGGAGTTGTGCTTTCTTGGCCATGGGGAATCAGCCCTCCTGCTCCGAAGATTCTTCGGATGCTTCTTCGGCGGGCGTACCCTCCGTGGTCTCGTCTAACGCTGCTGATCCGGATGCTTCCTCATCAGCAGAGTCGTCGGTTTGCTCTTGCGGCAAGTCATCAAACCCACCAAGGATGGCGGCCGCAGCGGCTTCAGCATCTGCTGGTCCCTCGGCTTCACCTTCCTCTTGTCGACGAGCTTCTTCTTCTTTGGCTCGAGCCTGCTCTTCAGAGATGATCTTGCCTCGAGCCGAACACGAATCGATGAATGTTTGGGCCACCGCTGGATCAATCTCCAACTCCTCGGCGACCATTTCCATCCCAACCTCTTCGACATCGAAGACGCTGATCATGCCGAAGGCCGCCAAGCGGTCGGTGGCGGTGCCCTCAACGCCTTCGGTGCTTTGGACCACTTCATCCAACGCTTCCAATCCCTTGGCAAACTCGTCTGGGGTCAAAATGTCCAAGTCCCATCCAGTCAGCCGTGCGGCCAGACGAACATTTTGCCCGCGGCGGCCGATGGCCAAGGACAGTTGGTCTTCTCGCACCACAACGGTGCCCCGCCCGAGTTCGAAGCACAAGCTCACTTCTTCCACTTCAGCGGGCTTGAGAGCATTTGCAATAAGCACTTGGCTGGACTCATTCCACCGAACAATGTCGATCTTCTCTCCACCCAACTCGTCGACAATGTTCCGGATTCGGGATCCTCGAACGCCGACGCATGCCCCAACGGGGTCGACTTTGGAATCGATGGATGCCACCGCAACTTTGGTGCGGAATCCGGGCTCACGACTCATGGCGCGGATTTCAATCACGCGTTCAGAGACTTCAGGAACTTCAAGCTCGAACAACCGGCGGATGAACTCTTGGTCACCCCGGGAAAGCACGATTTTGACTTGGGTGCCCTGCTCACGAACGTCCAAGATCAAACATCGCACGCGGTCGCCGTTGTGAAACTGTTCCCCAGGGATTTGCTCAGACCGGGGCATAAACCCTTCTGCGCGGTCGATCTGGACAATCAGTGCGCCACCTTCAACCCGTTGCATGGTCCCGGTGACGATCTCACCTTTCCGCTTTCCGAAGTCAGCCATCAAGGCGTCGCGCTCATCTTCACGGAAGCGCTGGATCATCACCTGCTTGGCCGTCTGGGCCGGAATGCGACCAAGATCTTCCAGAGCGATGGGTTCCGGACGTACCTCTGCCTCAGGATCGTCAATGTCGTCATAGACGTTCCGCCACATCGTGATCTCTCCGGTCATGGGGTCGACGCGACACCCAAACTCCTCAACATCAAGGCTGTTGAAGTGCTTTCGGGCGGCACTCTTCATGGCCTCTTCAAGGTCTTGAAGAAGCAGGTTGCGGTCGATGTTGCGATCCTGGGCAATGGAATCGAGCAATCGGATCATGTCGGCTGGGTTCACGGGAGACTCCTTACGGAACGATGCAAATTGACGAAATGACGTGCCAGGCAAAACAAACAACACGGCCCGAATGCCCCTGTGACCAGAGGCGTCGCACCGTGCCAAACGTCAGACCAGCAGAACACCTGCAGGAATGACCACCGAACTGACCCGGGGGATCAGATCATTCGAACCTCGCCCGGCCGCGACACGGCCAAAGAACGACGACAATCCCAGCGTGGCTCAGCTGGCATCGCAGAAGGATCGAATGTGAGCACGCCGTTGGCACATGGCGGAGAGCTCCCGATGCAAATCGACCCCAGACCATCCGGGGGCGAAGGAACCATCCTACCGAAAATCAAGGAAATCTGATACTTATGTGGATGAACCAAGGCGAACGATTCGGCGATCTCCCCGATTGCCCACATGCATCGGCCAAGCCGCACCACCACCCACGGTGAATGATGGCTGGTCTTGATCCAGGTCCAAAACGTCACCAACCGCCATGCTTTGGAGTTCACCAAGGGTGATGCTGGTGGATCCCAAGACCGCTGTTCCTTCCACCGAAATGGTGCGTAAACGCTGATCCAGACGTCTTTTCTGGGACGCATCAGGAAGCCGCCCACTGCCTCCCGAGAGGACTTCGACCAGCCCATCCAAATGG
>CALDQF010000277.1 GCA_937911845.1 uncultured Phycisphaera sp.
CGTTGGTATGAATACCCAAGACGTCGCCGGTCGTGGCATCGATGATCGGTGATCCGGAGTCACCCCCCATGGTGTCGCAGTTGTGGCTCAAGCTGTACGCGAAGCTGAACAGGAAAAGACCTTCGGCGCGCTTCTGCATCCAGCTTAATTCCGGCGGCAAAGGTGAATCCACGGTGCCATATCCAATAATTCGCAGTGGACGTTGGTCCGCCGGTTGGGTGGCGGTGGCCCGATCAAACCATGCCCCCTGGGCTTGCCATGGCTTGAGGTTGGATTCTGAATTTCGGAAGCATGCAAAGTGAGTCCAATCTTCACCCTGCTCTGTGACGGGCGAGTTTTGGATGCTTTGCGTATCGATCGCGTATTGGTGAATCGGTTCGGGGTGCTGGGGATTGCCCACAACATCACTGGGAGGCACATTGAACTGAGCCACATTCAAAAGTGACGTATTTTCAGAGCAGTGTCCGGCGGTCAAAAAGTTTCGACCAGGGTCATTGATCAAAAAACCAGTGCACAGGATGGGCATCAACCGGGCCAACCGAGGGTCAGAAGATTCCAAACGCTCGTCGTCAAAGCAGATGGTGGTGGCCAGACCCGGTTCCGCTTGGGTCCACACGCCATCCAGTTGCACTCGAGATGACGAACCAGGCCCCGCCAACAGATCGATTCGAACCGCGTCTCCATTGAAGTACGCCGTGGTGTTTTGCCACTCCACAAGACGATCGTGGTTGAGTCGCTGGATCGCGCCGTCTTGCAAGGATTCCACACGAAGCAGCGAACGGCTGTCGAGTTGGACCGCGCTGAAGTTCAGCCGCAGCCAGGCGGCATCGCGCTGACGCACCACATGGGACCACACCACCTCGCGGCCTTCGGCGTTTGCTGGCACTTGGACCACGCCCGAGTCAACCGGGCGGTGTTGGTACACCTCAGGTGTCTGCAATTGGACGAGCAAAGACAAACCGACCAGACCGGCGCAATGGAACATGGATCCCCTCCTGGAACCTGAAACGGGGCCTGCCCCCGAAGCACCATCCACCACGTGTAGTGTCCCGAAAAATCGGGTGCAATCAACCCCAGTTGCCCAAGAGGGCCAA
>CALDQF010000278.1 GCA_937911845.1 uncultured Phycisphaera sp.
GGGACATCGGCCAAGCGATCACTGGCTTGTTGGGCCGCCTGTCGTGAGTCAAACACCAGCGTCTGGGCGTGCTCTCCCAGTGCAAGTTCGAGTCGATCGGCGGAGTCGGCATCCGTTTCAATCAATTCGGCCAAGACCCCGATTAAACCGGGGTGAGCTTCCGGTCGCTCCAAGACTTTTCGGACGCCTTCGGCCAGTCCTTCACGGCTTTGGCGGAGTTCAACCAAGGCATCCAGCCGACTCTGGATTCGGGCTTCAGCCGCTCGGATTTCGGAAAGATTCGACGCCAAGAGAGATTGTTGCTGCCCAAGTGACGCCAATTTTGCCGCTTGAATTGAGGTGTTTTCTTCGGCCAGAATCTTGACCCGCTCAGCGGCAGTGAACGAGCCACGTGCCAATTCAAGCTTTTGGGCCACTGATCCAGTTTCTCCACGCAGATTCTGAAGACGTTCGTTGGCGGCTTCTTCTTGCTCTCGAGTGCCTTCTCTTCTTGCTTCACTCTCCGCCGCTTCTGAGCGTCGCCGCTCTGCCTCTTGCTGCGTTTCGGTGACCGCTTCTTCGGCATGTATGGCTTGGCGTTCCGCATCAAACGCCATCTGTCGAGTTCGTGTTCGGGCCGCGACTGTTTCGTCAAGCGTTACCCGTGTTTTGTTCAAATGTGATGACGCTTCATCATTCAACCGGTCGTTGTTTTCTCGCTCAACTTTCAAACCGGACTCACGGGCGTCAAGTTCTTCAAGTTCGCGTTGATCCTCGGCGTTGGCCTTTGTCGCAGATTCGTAGCGTTCTTCGGCCGATCGAAGGGCTTCGGCTGCGGCGGCACGTTCTGCCTCGGCTTTGCTCTGGGATTGTTCGACTTTTCGTCGCTGCTGCCATGCATCGGTTTCGCCTTGCTTCTTGACGGTAAGGTCGAGTTCAGACTGCTCCAAAGCCGCCAGCCAGACGGCACCCTCTGCGGCAGCTTCACGCCGTCCCTGGATTGCCTCGTTTAATTCTGATTCGAGTCGAAGGAAGGTTCCCGTGAGCAAGTGACGTTGCAGATCAACACGTTCGGACTCTAGAACTTGATATTGACGCGCGCGTTCGGCTTGGTTTCGAATGGTCTTGAGGCGCCGCTCAGTAGACGCAAGGGAGGCCCTGAACACTTCTAACTTCGATTCAGATCGCTCCAAACTCCGCGAAGATTCTTGACGACGATCACGAAACCCTGAGATTCCTGCCGCTTCTTCCAAAATTCTTCGACGTTCTTCGGGTTTGGCTTGGAGCATGGCCGCCACTTGTCCCTGCTCGATCATGGCGTAACCGCCCTTGCCCATTCCCGTTCCGTACAGGAGTTCCCGGATGTCTTTGGCTTTTGCTTTCGCGCCATTGATCAAATAGCGAGAGTTGTTGTCACGATCCAGAGTACGTCCGATGGATACTTCCTCGGTTTCGATGGGCAATTCACGCTTTGGTTGCCCATTTTCATCTCGACTCACGATGGGATTGGAGAAGACCAATTCAACTTTGGCGAGATCGGATGGTGACCGGGCATGGGCTCCAGCAAAAATCACGTCCAGCATGGACCCGCCACGAAGACTTTTTGCTGATCGTTCGCCGAGCACCCATTTCAAGGCGTCGACGACATTCGATTTCCCGCAGCCGTTAGGGCCCACGATGCCGTTGATGGGCGCATCAAAGCGGACTTCGGTGGCATCGGCGAAGCTTTTGAATCCAGAAAGTGTGAGTCGTTCAAGACGCATGGTGGGGGAAGACCTCCTTGTCTTCACGTTTGGTGGCCAGCGACGCCTCCACGTCGGGTTCGATCGTACCTTGATCAGGAGGATAGAGGATCGAAATCAGGACGGTCCGTGGATGGTGGTGCCGGTTCAAAATCCCTCCGGGGCTCCTCCAACGCTGGGTCAGGCTGAGTCTGGTCTGGGATTTCACTTGATTCGTTGGTGAATGGCTCGGATGGTGCCAAGGGTGATGCGACGTCTCCTGGAATCGTCTCAAAATCGGCTCTTCCTTCAGTTGAGTCTTCAACGGTGAAGGTGATGTCCTCATCAAAATCTTGCCGAATGGTTTGGGTTTGGTCTGGCCGCACTTCAAATCGTCGAGCCAAGGTTGCCAACATTCTGTCTTGTTGGGCTCGGAATGGGATGCCCCGATCGACACTTCGACAGATGCCGTACAACGCTCCAACCGTCGTGGCATAGTCCAGCCCAAATCCTTTGCGGCCAAGAGAGCTGTTTTCAGGCGTTGCAAGGGATTGGACCAGCGCCAAGAGCGTTGGGGCCGAGCCGATTACTTTTCCGTCATAGCGCAGGCGAACCAAATCATCGCCGTCTTCAGCCACCGCCATGATGTTCTGGGTGGCCAAGT
>CALDQF010000279.1 GCA_937911845.1 uncultured Phycisphaera sp.
GCGGAACCCATGGAGGAATCCTGCTGGCTGGATGCAGCGAGCGTGCAAGTATGGTCTATGCCCGAACCATGGGATTTGGTTTTGGACGAACGTCTTGGCATCAACGGCCCACCGCCAACCGGGAAGCCCATGTTCTTCCGAACGACCCATCATCCGGTGGAAGCGCGTGTCAACGGCCAGGTGTGCACTGAATTCATTTCAGCTTCCGACTTTGTGGCGGCGGACCCCGGACCACTGGACTCGAGATTTTTGGGTCGTTTGGCCTCCGAGTGTGTCTTGGAGTGTGATTTTGATCTTCCCCTCGACTTCCCCGCGGCGTTGGTGGTGGATGGTTGGGTGGAGTACCCCTATTCCCAGACCATGTTCGCCGCTTGGCAGTCTGGTGCTTCTTGGGAGAGCTTCACTTTGGAAGCTCGCACCACCGCTGGTGATTGGCAAGTGGTGCTGGAAGACTTTGGCTACCCCGCCGGTATGCCTCGAACCATGGCCATGCCATTGCCCACGTTGCCTCAAGGGAGCACCGCGATCCGATTGCGAACCAATCTTGAGATCCATGTGGATCAGGTTCGCGTGGTCGAAATTGAATCGTGTCCGGAAGCAACCATGCAGAAGCTCACCCTTCACTCGGCCCAGTTGTCAGCTCGTGGGTTTGCCCGTCGCACGGTGCACGAGGGCCGTCGGCCAGAATATGACGATTCGGATGTGACCCCCTTTGCCGATATGCGGACGTTGCCTGGTTGGTACACCGCTTGTGGTGATGTTCTTGAACTCGTCGGAACCGCCGACAACTCAGCTGCGGTGTTTGGCTCGGGAGAAGAAATTTCTTTCGAGTTTGAGGAAATGCCTGCTTGCCGCGTCGGAGAAAGTCAGCGTGTCGTGTTGCGGACGCGTGGTTGGTGCAAAGATATGGATCTCTTCACCAAGGACGGAGAACAACTTCTCCCTGGTCCGCCCCGTGAATTGAACGAATCGGGTCGTTCACTCGAGTTTGGTCGCCGGACCCGTTGGCAAGGCGGTGAGTAGTGTCTAGAACTCAAAGTTGGAGTTGTACAAATAGAGACCCGATCTAGGATAGGTCTATGGCCAAGCCTAAAAAATTCCGACCTGCTATCGGAAAGCGTCTAAAGACGGTACTCGCCATTGTCTTTGCGCTGTTCGCATTGCTCGTGGTGAATTCG
>CALDQF010000280.1 GCA_937911845.1 uncultured Phycisphaera sp.
TGCCATGAATCCGCGGGCGGTGGCCTCACTGCGGCGTGCAGGATTTGAGATCAACCAGACCACCAAAAATAGCAATCCGATCTATCACGTGTCCATGGGCACGGGCACGCCAACCCAAACCTGCTTCTCAAAGCCTTGGGCAAGTGCGCCCAATCCGATCAAAGATTTCTTTGCCGTAATGGTGTGCAATGATGCCGACAAAAAATGTCCGACGGTACCGGGCGCGACCGACCGCTTTGCAATTCCCTTCGTGGATCCAAAGGTTTCGGACGGTACGGAGGCAGAATCTTCAACCTACGACGAACGAAACGCACAGATCGCGTGTGAGTTCCTCTGGGTTGCGTACAAGACCAAAGAACTTCTGGATCGTTAACTCCCGGACTTCAGTCAAAACGGCCGAGATTCATCACGTGGCCCCAAGCGGCCACGAAATCACGGACAAACAATTCGGCCCCATCATCAGAGGCGTACACCTCGCTGATCGCACGGAGCTGAGAATTCGAGCCAACCAGGCTGCTTCGAAAGCAACCCAATGAGACGCCAGCTACAGTTTGAGAAGTATTCTTGAATCCGGAAAATGATTCGCGTTTATCCGGTGGGGACCGGATAGGACGAATGGAATCCAACCATGTCGGCCTTAACACCACGCTTGGGCGCTCGTTCGGCAATGTAGTCGTTGATGGTGCCCAAAACATCCGGGTCAATGTCGTCACACATCGTGGCGTCGATCAAAATCTGATCGCCGTCACCAAAGGAATCGAGCGTATTGAGCAAGCGAGCCTTGTTCAGGAAGCTCACTTCAGACCCTAACTTGATGCGGTGGACCTTGGAACCTTCATTCTCCTCGAGCTGGACGCAAAGGCCGCCTTGTACGTTCCTGCGGAGAACAAACAAGAAACTGGATCCGAGACCAATGATGACCCCAAGCAACAAATCAGTGTAGACAATCGCCAAGATTGTGATGACAAACGGAATGAACTGGGAGATCCCTTGCTTCCACAAGGAGCGGAAGACCTGAGGACTGGCCAGTTTGAAGCCAGTGACGATCAGAATCGCAGCGAGCGATGAGAGAGGAATGCGATTCAGGAGTTCCGGCAGAAGCGCGACACTGCCCAGGAGGAGTACACCGTGGGTGATCGCGGAGAGCCGCGTCGTGGCACCAGACTGCGCATTCACCGAGCTTCGCACAATGACCGAGGTCATGGGAAGTCCGCCCATCATGCCGGAGATGGTGTTGCCGATGCCTTGAGCGACCAGTTCCCGGTTTGGGGGCGAATGACGCTTTTGGGGGTCCAAACGATCGGTCGCGTCGAGATTCAACAAGGTCTCAAGCGAAGCGACAATGGCAATGGTGATCGCAGCAAGCCAGATGCCGGGGTCGGCAATGCGAGCAAAGTCTGGCATCACCAAAACATCAGACCACGTTGCGCCGTCAACGCCCACCACCGGGACGCCCACCAAATGGGTGCTCGTGATCGCCAATGCGGATCCGTTGGCGACGAGAATCTCATTGATGGCCACACCCAGTAGGACCGCCGCAAGTGGTGCGGGGAACAGCGACTTGGCAAGCGGTGTCTTGGGCCAGATCAGCAACAAGGCAAAGCAAGCCAAACCAACAAGGACAGCGCCGGGCAACACAGATTCCATCGCCGTTTCGATCGCGGTAAAAGTGGTGTCGCCATCAGGCTGCTCGAACGCCATATCACCCACAGGGTCAGTGTCATGGCCAACGAGGTGCGGCATTTGTTTCAAGATGAGCAACACCCCGATGGCGGCCAACAAACCGCGGATGACACTGTTGGGGAAGAAATTGGCCAACGCCCCGCCCCGCAGCACGCCAAAAGCAGCTTGCATGACCCCCGCCAGAGCCACCGCCAGCAGGAAAGGTTGGAAGCCACCAAGACCCTCGATTTGCGCAAGCACAATGGCGGCCAAACCTGCCGCGGGACCAGACACACTGACGTGAGAACCGCTGATGATGCCCACGACAATTCCGCCCACGATGCCGGTGATTAGACCAGACATCAGCGGAGCGCCCGAAGCCAGGGCAATACCAAGGCAGAGAGGGATGGCGACCAAGAAGACGACAACACCGCCGATCAGATCTCGACCGACAGATTGGAATGGGCGTGTATGAGATTCAGACATGGAATTTTTGTGAGAATCTTATGCGAGGAAGTGAGCCAAGTTCGGCGATCCAAGGAGAATTCATGCTCGCCAATCGTGGAAATCCGGAACCTGAACAGTCATTTGGAGCTCTTGGATCAATGCGTTGGCCAGCGTCAAGAAGTCTACGGCAAAAAATGCTTCAACTCACCACCCAGGCGGTGCCTTCAAACAAACCCAAGTGATCATCAAAGACACGGGTTCGGCACTGGAGTTTACTTAGCGCCTTCGCTCACGTACCAACTGGCACTTTCAGGCTTCTGTTCAAGAATCGATTCATAAGCAGCATTGCCCTCGACGTAGGTTTTAACCCAGGCCAAGACCCACGCACCAATATCACCATTGCGGCTGCTGGGGCGATTGACGACAAAATGCCCTCCGTTCTTGATCTCGTAGTAGGACTTGATGGTGCCGTTTGGGGTTTGCTCAAAATGAGGCCGAGCATTGCTTTCTGCCGAAGCAATGCGGTCCTTCTCACCTGCAAGAATCATGATCGGCACGGCATGCTCAAAGGCGTAGCCCGGCTGCCAGGGGAGCATGGCAACGACCCCTTTGAGATTCGGATCGGTCACGGCCGCATGCTGCGCGCCCCCGCCGCCCATGGACCAGCCCGCCACGCCGGCTCGGGCGACAGCAAGCTTCCCTTTCAGAGGCGAACCATCCCGAGTATTTTCGTTACGGACCGTTTCGAGGGCATCCAAGAGTGCCCGCCCGCGCGCTGGTGGCTGATCGGACAGGCTGTTGGTTCCGAGCGTGACTGTAACGACACCGTGAGAAGCCATGAATTCACCCCAGGGCGCCATCGAACGCTCGGATCCCCGATAGCCCGGGCAGAAGGCCATGATCGACAACTGCTGGTTTCGCGGCAGAGCACCCGCCTGATCCACGGGGTAGTAGATGGTGGCGGTGTCATAGTCCGGACCGTTTCTGATTCCATCAGATTCTTTGAGAGATCGAGTTGCCCACAGACCTAGAACCCGAGCGGACGCAAGGAGATCTTCTGGGGATTGATCGGTGGGAGGTGTTGACGGGGAGCTCGTTGACGAAGGGGGATTCACCAAGCAGCCAGCACAAGTCAAAGTCGCAACTGAAACGAGAAGATTGATACCAAGTGGAAATCTGTACCAGTTCACACTCTTACCTCCAGTGCACGCCGTTCTCAGTGGAACACGCCGCTCAAACCATAACTTTTATGTCACTGTGCAGAACGAATTTGCAAAATTCACTCCACAAGCGAAGAGACTGAGGAAAACGAACCATCATCGCCGCCTGGCTCTCGCACTGCTATTGGGGGCTCTTGACGGCAGGACAAGCAGATGAACATATGATGAAAATAGTGCTCAACCGGGGGTTTCGAACAAGTGAACGCCGCCCCGTGTCCACAAACAATCACATCGCCATGAAGAT
>CALDQF010000281.1 GCA_937911845.1 uncultured Phycisphaera sp.
AGAACACAAAAATGATTTTTCAAAATACTGGGAGTTTCCTGGTGGCGGTGTGGAGCAGGGGGAGCTTCCCAAACAAGCGGTGATTCGAGAGGTTCAAGAAGAACTTGGGGTGAATGGCGTTTTGAAAGCAGAAGCTGAAGTGATCACCATCGATCCACGCTTCAAGCTGCACTTTTTCGAAGTGACCATCATGAAGCCGCCGAAAGCGCTGTACCACCAAGAGCTCCGGTGGGTTTGGCCCAAAGAGTTGCATGATTTCAAGATGCCTCCTGGAGATGAACCTGTCTTGGAACGACTTGCGCACGAAGTGCCCGAAGGCTGATCGGACCAACTGAACCAAATAAAAACCGACCCCAGTCCGAAGACCGGGGCCGATTGGAGCGCAACCCATCCTGGGCTGGCTTGTCTTTGTTGCGGGCCGGGCTGACCAAAAATCAGCGGCCAAATTTTGATTTCGAAATTTCAATCATGTCAATCAAACGAGCCCGCTCCTTGTTCAATTCACCACGCTCGGAAGGCTTGGCTCCCAAGATCTCTTGGTCAACTTGGGCAAGCTGGGCTTCAAGATGGCGAACCCGCTTGTTGTAGTACATCGAATCGTCAGCATCGCGAAGCATCGAAAATTTGCTCATCTTGGCAACGCGAACGTCGTACTCGTTTCGATAATCTTTTCTAGACAAAGCCGCAAGTTCACGACGGGAAGATGAAGCCCAACCGTGCTCCAGACGCTCTCTCATCATCCGGAGGTCGCTGAGAAGAGATTCTGCTGGATCTGCACCTTGCACAAATTTCTCGAACACCGAAAGGGACCGATCGAATTCTTCAGGGTCAAATCGAACATGTTCGTGGCTGGCGTAATGGTTCATCATCGCGCTGGACCACACCTTCGCGGCTTGCGCCACCAGCGAAAGGTTCGCTGGTTGTTCTTGCAATTCAAGGTCGTAGAAGAGATCAAGTGGCTCCTGATCTTCATGCACCGGCTTGCCCTTCCACTGCATTTTTAAGACTGCCGAAGAGATTTCTTTTTCCGAGGAAGTTTCAGACTCAGGCCGACTCACGAACAACGCAATCGTTCGTGTTGCACCGGCCAGCATGCCGCCGACTGGAATTTCAAGAGCACCAGGCCGACGGTGCAATCCATTCACACCATGGCATTCCACCTGCAGGCCCTCCGGAATTTGAACCACCAAAGTGGCTTGAGAAAGCATCATGTGCCCAGCAGATTGAACTTCTTCAAGGAGTGCTTGGACCAGCTCATGTTTATCGGTGGCGTGGTGTAAGCGTCCCGCTCCCCCGTCGGCCAAAGCCTGGACTTGCAACGGCATGTAATGGTCACCAACACCAATGCAGCTGGTTTGAACCCCCTGTTGGAGAGCACGGTCTGCATGAGCATGCAACTGCTCTGGATTTGTTTCTCCGTGGTTGCCATGACCGTCGGTCAGAAGGATGACTTGTCGAGCCCGACCTTCGGCGTCATTTCTTGCAGCCAGTTGAGACAATTGGTTGGCTCCAGCGGTCCAACCACCGCTGAGGAACGTTGAGCCGCCAGTCCGAACCTGTCGAAGCAGATCCGCGGTTGATTTGCGAGCCAAAACTTCCCCACCATCCACAGCTTCGAGCATGGTTTCGACCGAGGTGTCAAACAGAACCACACCTGAGCGGTCGCCTTTGGGCAGCGTTTCCAAGACGTCTGCCACCGCTTCAGTGGCGGCTTGAAGTGGGCCACCACCCATGGAGCCTGAACGGTCGATGACGAACGTGACATCAAGTCCAGGACGAGATTTGTCTACAGGAAATTCAGGGGCTTTCAAATCAATCAAGACCGAAGCCATTGGACGTTCGCGGGTCAACGGCCAAGAAGAGACTTGACCACTGATGGAAAATGAATTGGATGTGGAAGATGAATCAGACATGGGATGAACTCCTAAAGTTGGACCCCAAATGGGGTCGGGCCATGCGACAACTCCACCGCCGTTGGCGGTGAAAGTCATCTGTTCACCACTTCAAAATGCAGACGTGTTTGCCATAGGTATTGGAATCTGGTGGGCTCTCCCAAGCGGCACGAAAGCTTTGGGCTATGACCAAGGATTCGATAGACGCCAATGATCCAAACACCTGGCCAAACACAGCCAAGCCGAAGTTCGTTGGTCAGACCAACGAACGGTCCCAGCACAGAGGGTGAAGCAACTGAACGCCCAAGGTCGGGACTTGGCTCCAAGCCAGGGCAACTTCGCACGATTGCCGTGGCTCAAAACCTTTCCTGTGATGAATTAGGTGTCAATATAACAAAAAGTATTTCAAGGTTCAAGTGTTTTTGTTGAAAAATCACAAATTCAGTGGAAATGGCTTTTAAATCAACTTTAAACACTTTTATTGTGGGTTTTGTGGTGATGTGGTTCTGATTGGGATGGCATCAATAAGTTGTATTAAGGTCATTTTGACCTTGCTGTACAACTGGGTTTCTGGCAAGTTAAGCGTATGCGACCCCCAGATGTTCCACCTATCCCAACCCGCCCTGTGGCCGTCGACATCACCACGTTCCGTTTGGTGGATGGTCGACTGCACATTTTGCTGGTGCAGCGGAAATATCCCCCATTCCAGGGGCAATGGGTGCTGCCTGGAGGATTTGTTGGCCCAGACGAAACTGTCTCCGCGGCCGCAACGCGGGAAATGGTGGAGGAGACTGGCTTCGACATACGTCATTTGCATCTGGAACAAATGAAGGTGTATTCCGAACCCGAACGGGATCCGCGTGGGCCAATCATCAGCATTTCTTTCTTGGCTGTCGTTCCTGGCGACGACCCCAAAGCTGAACACCTGCAAGCGGACACGGATGCGGCCGATGCCAAGTGGTTTGATATTGAAGATCTTCCAAATTTGGGATTTGATCATGACAAAATCGCAACCGCGGGCATTGGTCGATTGCTTCGGCGGGTTCTTGAGGATCCATTGACCCGGCGCATCATTCCCCCACCCTTGTTGCGAGCGCGAATTGACGATCTCGCCCGGGGAGGTGCGGTTGCCCGACACTTTCAACGTCGCATGCAACGCATTATGGAGGAAGCGATGGAGCCACCCCAGAACTTTGTTCATGGCTTGATGCGACAAAGTGAACCCTTGGATGACGCTCCAAAAATGGAATCGACAGGAAGTCCGTTGGAAGATCCAGCCGATTCAAAAGAGCGTCTCGGAAGGCTCTACGAACTTATGGCCGCCGACAGCAAGCCTGCAGAGCGCCCCCACCCCTTGGCGATGCTGCTCCCCAAGACATTCACTCTGCCGGAACTCCGTCAGTTCTTTGAGTTCATGCTTGATGAATCCATCGATCGAGGCAACTTCCGCCGACGAATCTCGGAGTTGATCTCATTTGGTGCACTGGATGATTTGGGGGAAACCCGATCTGAGGGTCGAGGGCGACCGGCCGAGCTGTATCGCCTGGATTCCAATCGACTTCGAAGATTTCTCGATACCGACGACAAAAAATGAGCAAAATTTTTCTACTTCTGGGTGTCTCTTGTATGACTGCTGTGGCTTCAGCTCAAACCAGAGTGGGTTCTGGTGTCGACAGTTCACCGCTGCAACTGGATCTTGTCGCTCCAGGAATTGATTTGCGATCGACAGACAACCTGAGTGTCATTCAGCGCATCGAAGACTCCAGCGGAAAAACGTGGTACATCCGCCAACAAGGAGCTTTATTTGCCTTGTACCCAAGAGGAGTGAAGCCCAATACTGTCGGCCAAGACGTCATTCCGCCTGGGACAAGATGGTTTATTGGTATCGAAAACTTGCAAGCAGTTTTAGGAATCTCGACCAACATGCAGCAAAGTAGGTTGGCGAGAGAACAAGGCATCGGTGATTTTTCCAGTCCTCAGGAAGGAGCATTTCGACCCTTGGGCTCACGTGCGGATACGCCAAACGCTGACCGTTGGTTGTATGACGAGTCGTACCGCCGGAGAGCCGTGATGCGATGGCTTCGGCGGATCCCTTTACGCTGACTTCTGTCGGCGAAGGCTGTGTTGCACCCGCCCAATGCGACAAGATGCACTCTGAATCGAAGTTTGAGCTGTCTTGGACAACTTCAACAACGAAGTAACCTGTACCCCAAGAGTGGACTCAAGTGATTCGACTGGGCGTTGGGTGGTGGTCTTCGACATGATGGAATCTCCACCAACTCGATCGGACCATAGGGGCCTTGGCTTTTTTTGATGTGTCCAAACGGTTGGACCAGCCAAACCAGTCGGAACAACCTGAATTTGGGGCCAGTTCAACCCTCTAAGGGGTACGGGATCCGAGGTGCTGGAGCCGGTCGCTGAACTCGGAAGCGGCGAAGACTCTTAACCTTCCAGTTTTTTATCTGTTGGCTCAGTTCAACGACCCAGAGATCACATTTCCCCGTCTCTGTCGGGACCAACACTTCAACTCGAGCCTCCACCACTCGAACCTGAACCGACATCAAGTGGTATGCGGGACCTGCTTTGGTCAACGTGGTTGCCCCGGGGAAGTTCACCATGAACTCCTCTGCCTCCTTTTCTTTCAATCCTGGAAGTTGATTGATCACCAATGGTGACTCATCTCCAAGTTCCTCTCGAATCTCACCGATCGACAGAACGCACAAACGAGGAATGGGGTGGTATGTCGGAGTGCTCAAAGAAGGTGAACCTTCAATGCGGGGCCATGTGGCCCACGGAGTACATCCCGAGAGAGTGACCAAAAGAAGCAAAGAAAAAGCAACGAAGCAGTATTTCGAGCGAACCATAAGCGGAATGTTAACCAATTCAACCTATCATCACCGCATTATGAGCCGCTCCTTGACCAACACGGTGACTCTTCTGGGGGTAATTCTTGGATTCAGCTGCAGCGCTCCTCGTGTGACTTCGGTTGGTTCGGTTCAACCTGAAGCAAACCAGTCTTTGCCGACCAATGTGACGGAACCCCTCGCTCAAAGTGCTCCATTCAGCGGTGTGGAACGAATATCCCGTCCCGAACCTGAATCACCTTCAGTGAACCTCCAAAGGGAAAGCCCCGTCGCGCAAAGACTGCTCGATCCACCGGTTGAACCCAATCTCACACCATTGCAGCAGGCGGAGAAGTTGTTGGCTGAGGGAGAATTGGAAGAGGCTTTGGATGCCTTCGCTGAGATCCTGTTGAACAACCCTGGGCAAATCGAGGCCTATTTGGGGCTGGCCAATACTCATGAGCAACTCGAAAACCCGTGGGCCGCCGAGCGATCTTGGAGACGGGTGGTGGAGCTGGAACCCGACAATGCCCAAGCTCTCCTGCGACACGCCAATGTCCTCCACCAAATTGGACGAACCAAAGAAGCTGAGCGGTCGTGGATTCGATGCTTGACACTTGCCCCCGAAGATGCGGAGCCCCTCATCCAACTGTCGATGCTGGAATTGGAGCGCAATCAACCTGATGCAGCACTTCCCTACGCCAGGTCAGGTATTCGTCTGGAGCCACAAAATGCCGAGGCGAGGACGGTGTATGCCAAGTCTTTGCTTGGAGTCGGTCAACCCTCTGCTTCGATCCCTCACTGGAACATGGCCATTGAGGCCCTTCCAGAAGATTTCAGCCTATTGGCGGGCTTGCTTGAAGCGTACGCCCAGTGTCAGGAACATGAAGGTGCCCTGGCGACAGCTTTGGTCTTGAGCCGGAGATCCCCCAGTTCGGAAGTGTATGAGCGGATCGGATGGTGCTCTTTCAAATTGGGGGATTACCAAGCCAGCCAAGCGGCATACAAACAAGCTGCTGAATTGGATCCCAACTGCACGCCAGCTTGGAATGGACTGGGCATACTTGCGCTCAACCGTTGGCTTGGGCAAAACCGACAAAACAATACGGATCGACAGGAAGCCATTTCAGCCTTCCGCAACAGTTTGCGATCCGATCCTGATCAACCCAAACTCACCCGCATGATGTTGCGGTTTGATCTCGATCAATAAAAACAAATAAAGAGTTGAAACCCTTGGGTTGAAGTCAACGAAAAGACTTTTGTGACAGAGACTTTGCATGGGTCTCTTGACACGAGAGCTTCCAGGCCCCCACTGGCTGCTCTGGTGTGACTCCTCCCTCACCGGATCTACCTGGATTCCGGCTTACGAACCCGTCTTGTGCGGGTTCGTTTGGTTTTGATTTGCATCCTTCGAAGCCCTGTTGCTGGTTTTTTACTGCGTTTCCGTCAACACAAACGAACCTTGAAGTCTCAGCGCGCATAATCAATAAAGATTCATGTGTCTTGAATTCCTCCGTTCTTCCTCCAATGCCGACCGCCTCATGGGGCGGTCGGCGACGTTTTGGATGTCTTACATCGCGGCATCAACCCGCCTGTCCGGTCTACCATGGTGGAATGCCAGACCCATCCCTGCTTGAGACTTTCCCGAATCCTGGCGATGCGCCGTATGTCATTGAACACCTCCATGAGGAGTTCACCAGTGTGTGTCCCAAAACAGGCCACCCTGACTTTGGGGAGATTTTGTTTCGGTACGAGCCTGCTGACTGCTGTGTTGAGCTTAAAAGTTTGAAGATGTACTGCCAATCTTTCCGGCAGGAGGGCATCTACTACGAAGCTGTGACCAATCGGCTGCGAGATGACATGGTGCAATGCATGCAGCCCCGCTGGCTGCAAATTGTGACCATGTGGAAGGGCCGTGGTGGGTTTAAATCCACCGTTGTTGCCGAATTCGGTGATGTGCCCGAATGCTGGAAGCGGCCGTGAATACGCTTCTGCTGGCAACCTCGAACCCCCACAAAGTTAAAGAAGTTGGCGCCACACTTCGGCCACTCGGATGGCAAATTTGCACCCTGCAGGATGTGGCCAATGGTCGACCCCTGCCCAGCGAACCCATCGAAGATGCTCCAGACTTTGAAGGGAATGCCGCCATTAAAGCCAAGGCTTATGCCGCTTGGAGTGGTCTTCCAACATTGGCAGATGATTCTGGTTTGGAAGTTGATGCACTGGGTGGTGCCCCCGGAGTCCACAGTGCCCGTTGGTCCGGAGTCGACGGCGATCGCGCTACGCGGGACGCCGCAAACAACCAGAAGTTGGTTGAAGCCCTACAAACCACGCCTCAAGTTAAACGATCAGCACGCTTCGTTTGCGTGTTGTGTCTTGCCGAACCAAACGGTGCGGTTCGTCATATGGTTCGGGGAATGATGGAGGGCCACATCACCACTGATCCTCGAGGGGAGAACGGGTTTGGGTACGACCCCCACTTGATGCTTCCGGAAGGCCGAACCAGTGCTGAACTTTCTCCAGATGAAAAAAACAACCGATCCCATCGAGGACAAGCTTGCCGAGCCCTGGCCTTGGCCTTGGGGCAAGCAGTTGACCCTCAACGTTGATTAACTCATTCGGTGCAGATGTACCGTGGCATGCACTTCAACCATCTGACCTTGACCCACTGGCCCAAGCCCCTCTCCGCTTTTGCCTTTGATGTTGACGGACTCTGGTGGGACGTGAAGCAGTTTGGACATGTGCTCTCGCAATGCCGACCGGTGGTTGATCAACCGGGGGCGTTCCAACAGAACTGTGGCATCCACATTACCGACCGTCCAACCCAAATTCTGAGCCTGAAGGATGGCCTCTTTCAAGAAATGATCAGATGAGGCACCATGCCAGCGGGGATCATTGTCTGGGAACTGGGTCCCCAAATCGTCAAGACCCAACGCACCAAGTACGGCATCTGTGACGGCATGGAGCAAGGCATCGCCGTCAGAATGGGCGACAGGCCCCATATCGTGTTCGATACGCAGGCCTCCCAACACCAAGGGGCCGCCTTCTGGAGGCAGAGCCAATCGGTGGCAGTCGTAACCGTGACCAACGCGAATACTTGGGTTCATGGCACCCCTAGCCTAGGGCGTTGCCAAAATGCGGGGTGAACCGCCTGAAGTGCCGATAACAAACCCATGCGTTTGATCATGCTGATGGCCGTTCTGACCTTTACCGGTTGTTCCTTCCATAAACCCGGCGGCACCCTCTTCCGCGCCACTGGTGACACCACCACCATCGAATCCAACGAGAGAGTGCAAAAATCGGTGACCTTGGTCGACATCCGATCAGGAGAGGTCTTGGTCTCCATTGACGTTCCGATTGGGAAGCAGTTGACGTGGGACATCGTGCCAGGGATGGGGAAGGATCCCGTCGAAACTCCCGACCTGATGCGTTGGCAAATTTGGGAAGTCGGCACCAGAACTGGCAGCATGCAAAACGCACTGTCAGTGCCCAACGCAGCCAGTATGCGGGTCGATATTGATATCAGACAAGATGTGGCTTATGCCGAGGTCCCTACCCAACTCACGCCACGCAGTGACCGTCCCGTTGCTCCGGAATGGTGGAGACGTGAAGCTGGAAGCATGCCTTCGTCTCGTGATCGTCCCGATCGCTACGCGCCGATCAATCAGAACAATTGATGGTTCACCATTCCGGTCCACCGGAATAGCGACCAAAAACATCTGCAAGAGCTTGCACCATCTCTCCCATAGTCGCGCCAGCATCAGAAGCTTCAACCAACGCAGGCATGGTGTTCGCTCCATTTCGGGCGTCAGCGCGTAAGACATCGAGTTGCTTTTGCACAAGGTCGTGGTCGCGTTTTTTCTTAAAGGCGTCCAAGCGATCGCACTGATCAATTTCAACTTGATGGGGAATTTGCAAAATCTCTACCTGCTGATCTTCGTTTCCGTCGTGATAGGCATTCATGCCCACAACAATTCGATCACCAGCGTCCATCTCTTGACCAAACCGATACGAAGCATCAGCAATGGCTCGGCGGAAATACCCTTTGTTGATTCCAGAAACCACACCACCCATGCTGTCGATTTCATTGATGATCTCGGTGGCATCAGCCTCCATACGATCGGTGAGGGCCTCCACATACCACGACCCTCCAAGAGGGTCGACGGTGCGATGAATCCCGGTTTCGTGGGCCAAGATTTGTTGCGTTCTCAATGCCACTCGAACCGAGGTTTCAGTAGGCAAACCAAGGGTTTCGTCCATTGAATCGGTATGAAGACTTTGACACCCCCCAAGAACTCCCGCCATCGCCTGATAGGCAACTCGGACAATATTGTTCAGTGGTTGCTGCTCAGTCAGTGAACAGCCAGCCGTTTGGACATGCGTGCGCATCCACCAAGACCGTTCGGATTTGGCCCCGAACCGCTCACGCATCGCAGTGGCCCAAATTCTCCGGGCTGCTCGTATTTTGCAGATCTCTTCAAAGAACTCATTGTGTGCGTTGAAGAAGAATGACAGTCGGGGAGCAAAGTCGTCGACGTTCAAACCACGACGCATAGACGCTTCTACATATTCCATACCGTCGCGCAAAGTGAAAGCCAACTCTTGGACAGCGGTCGAACCTGCTTCTCGAATGTGGTACCCGGATACCGAGACACTGTTCCATCTCGGGACATGATTCATCTGATGCTCAATGGTGTCTACAACCAGTTTGACGGACGCTTCTGGAGGATAGATGAACTCATTTTGACTGTGAAACTCTTTCAAAATGTCGTTCTGCAACGTTCCACCAAGTTGGTCCCAAGAGAACCCCTTCCGCCGGGCCATTGCGAGGTACATGGCCCAAATGACTGCCGCAGGACCATTAATGGTTTGAGAGACCGTGACTTTATCGAGAGGAATATCGGCGTACAACCTTTCCATGTCTTCGATGGTGTCGATGGCCACACCACACCGACCAACTTCACCGGCACTCAATGGATCATTTGAATCACGGCCCATCAGGGTGGGGAGATCAAACGCCGTAGACAGGCCGGTGTTCGCTTTTGTGCCCCGCGCGTTCTCCAACAGATATTTGAATCTCCGGTTGGTGTCATCGGCAGAACCAAACCCTGCAAACTGACGCATGGTCCAAAGACGGGTTCGATACATCCCTTCATGGATGCCACGGGTGAATGGATATTGGCCAGGTTCCCCAATACGGGGGTGGGGCTGACTCACATCATCCGGATTGGTGGTTTGAACCGTGTTGGGTCCATATCGACGATCGACTTCATACCCTGAAATAGTGACGGTTTCTGGATCAGGACGACGGATGGCTGCTGGTTCCATATTCTTATCCTAGGTCCATGTAGAAAGTCGGTTGTGATCATCAATCTTGGTTCTACATTGGTGATATGCCCCCAATCGTGCCCCGGCAACTTGCCCTACTGCTCATCCTGTGCCTCACCGCAGTGTCTGAGGCACAACTTCGGGTCGCCACTTGGAACTGCGCTGCCCTACGTGGTGACTTGTCGTCCATTCGGGGGATCTTGGCTGGAATCGCAGAAGACGACACGCCTGGTTGGGCAACCCCCCCAGCTGTACTGATTTTGCAAGAAGTCAATGAGGGTGATCAAGTCACGATTCGCAATCTGCTCAATGCGGAAGTTCCTGGGCCAACCTGGCGCATCGCCACCTACACCAACTCGGATGCTGGTGGAGCCCAAGCTTGTCTCTATCGAGGTGAGCTCCTCACTGAATCGGTTGGTGATCACCGTGATCTCTTTACGGGTGCTGGTCGCTTCAGCGACCGCTGGAAATTCACGATTGATGCCACCAATGGTTCAACTGGATTTTGGCTGTACTCCTGTCACCTCAAAGCAAGCCAGGGTTCAAGCAATGAGGACCTCCGTGAAAGCGGAACCCAAGCCATCTTGAACAACATTGCCACGCTCCCCGACAACGCGAACATCATTTGGGGGGGCGATTTCAATTTCTATTCAAATTCTGAGACTGGTTATGAATTGATTGCCGACACCAGCGGTTCCAATGCCATTGTTGACCCACTAGGAAATGGATCGTGGTCTGGATCTGGGAACGCCATCAAACACACCCAAAGCCCAAGAAGCACCTCCAGCAGTGGTGGCTTGGTCGGTGGAGGAATGGATGATCGATTCGACTTCATATTCAGTAGTCAATCGACCCAAGATGCAAACGGGATCGTTTTGATTCCTGGAAGTTACCGATCCCTTGGAAACGACGGGCAGCACTACAACGTTGCCATCAACAATGGAAATAACTTCTACTTCCCAGGTCAAATCTCTCGAAGCAATCAATTGGCCGATGCTCTTCATGATGGAGCGGATCACCTTCCTGTCATAGTTGAATTTGCCCTGCCAGCCATTGGTTCGGTTACTGCTGATTTTGATCGAGTTATTCTTGGCCCCAACCCACAGGCTCCATTCAAAGTAAACCACACCACGCCGGTTGTGGATGAGGTTGGCTCCTCAATTTTGGAGTGGACCATTGAAGGGAGTGGCGGCATCAACGGTCAGCGATCTGGAACGACCGCAGTCCTTGGATCCTCTTTGACCAGCCTTCCGGTTGAATCATCCTCAGTAGGACCACAAAGTGGCACCATCTTTTTGGACTCACCCATAGAGGGCACAGGAGGCTTGGGTGTCTATCCAGTGAGCTGGGTTTGTATTCGACCAGCGCAAGCCTCACTTTCAGGGGATACCTATGTTCCTGGTGGTGTGGTCAGTGCATCTTTAGAGGTCAGCCCTCAACCAGTTGTTCTTGATATTGATGTATGGAACCTTGGCTTCGATGCGTTGCAATCTCGCCTGTTCATGGATGGACTTTTGTCTCCACCAGTTTCACCAGTCTTGGAGGTTTTACAGTTACCGAACAACTTGGGTGCTGGGTCTGGTCAAATACGACTCTTGGTGGATGCTTCTCAATCGGGTGATTTCACTAGAGGTTTGGTTTTCCAAACCCGAGATGAAAACATTCCCGGCCAAAGTGAAAACATCCTTGTTCTTTCTCTTGAACTGTCGGTTGGATCAACAGTGCAGGGTGACTTCAATGGCGATGGATTGGTCAACTTCAACGATCTTCTCATCATGCTTTCTGGGTGGGGTCCTTGCACAGGATGCCCGGAAGATCTTGATGGAAACAACGATGTTGGCTTCTCGGATATTTTGATTCTTCTGACGTTGCTGTAAAAATCAACGCTTGTTTTTTGTCCAGAAGGGTTCAAAATTTGCACCAGCCCCGCGTCCAGCTTTGACAATCGCGCCCAACTTTCCCGAATCCAAACCTGAAGGATGACCTTGCCAACGAACTTTTCCGTCGGGTGAGATCACCACACAGTGTGGGATACCTCTCACTCCAAAATGTCGCTGCATTCTGGCGGAGGGGTCAAGAGCAAGGGAATAGGAAAATGTATTGGGTTTGTTGAGTTGGCGGGAAGACATGCCCTGTTTAAAGGCGTCTGCAGATTCGTTGCTCACACCAACACACACAAGATCTTCTGCAAATGTCTGTTGCAGCTCATTCATATGTGGAATGGCCGCACGACAAGGACCACACCAGGTGGCCCAGAAATCGATAACAACCGTTTTATTCTTCATATCCGGCCGCTTGCTCACCCACTGGGCCACCGAAAATTCTGGTGCATCTTCCCCTTGTCGATTGGTAGCACTCCCTACTTGTGGGTTGTGAGAAGGGTAATCAGAAGCTTTGGGCGCGCTTCTTTTTTTCGGCTTCGACTCCAAAGCTTTTTCTTTATCAACCGCAATCATCTCCCGGAGAATGTCGGTCAATGCTTCAGTCCGAACACCAACTGCAGAAATCACGCCACGGCGATCAACAACCATATTTGATGTCTTGCGACGGAATCCAAACCGATCACAAAGTTCACCGTATGTGTCAACCAACACGGGGATGGAATCTAAACCCACTGAGGATTTTTTCTCTTCATCGAACCTTTCTGCTCGATCTGGAATGTGAACTGGCAGGAACAACACTTCGCTTGTCCCCAAAGCTTCAATTGCTTCACGAACCTTCTTGATTTGTGGGGAGGGGGCTCGAAACGATTGAAGAACAATGATCTGGCCACGAAGATCTTCCCAGGAAGGGACTTCACCTTCGAGACCCATCCACTTCAAACCTTCACCAGTCAACTCGGAAGGAATCCAACCCAAGTTCACCTCTTGGGCGGCACGATCACTTTTTGAAAGTGGAAGTTGCTGTGATTTTGAAAGTGAGCTCACCTGAAGAGCATCAGCATGCAAAGGGGAAGTGGTGGCGAGCAACAAAGCAACCGTAAGCCGATGGAAATGATGAAATGGCATGCGTGATTCCTTGGTTTGAAGGGGCCGGATGAGATCCTCAACTTACAATCTTTGCTCTTGATGAACAGTGTGAACCGTCCAGAAAGTCCGTTGAGTGAAGTTTGGCGACTCGCCTGGCCCACCGTCATCACCATGACCAGCTACACGGTGATGCAGTTTGTCGATGCGGTTTTGTTGGGGCAAGTCGGCACGGAAGATGTCGCAGCTCAAGGCAACGCTGGAGTATGGGCTTTTGCCCCTATTTCAATTGCCGCCGGGACGCTCTCTCTGGTCAACACGTTTGTCAGCCAACATCTTGGGGCTGGGGACGCCAACCGTGGAGCAAAATTTGCTTGGGCCGGCCTTTGGCTCTCATTGATCTGGTGGGTGGTGGTGATGTTGCCATTGGCTGCAGCGCTTCCATGGTTTTTTGAGCGCATTCATGGAGATTTGGGTCGACCAAGTTTGGTGGAAAAGGAAGTGGCTTATGGACAAATCCTGCTGGTTGGTGGATTGTTCAGTTTGTTGGGTCGCTTGAGTCACAACTGCTTCTTTGGACTGCATCGCCCCAAGGTTGTCACGGTGTCAGCCTTGGTGGGCAACCTGGTCAACTTGATGGCTTCCTACGCCTTGATTTTCGGGGAAAGAGGTCTTCCATCCCTGGGACTTCCCGGGCTTCCTTCGGCACCACAACTTGGTGTTGCGGGAGCGGCATGGGGCACTGTGATTGGATCCATCGTGGAGGCCACCATTCCAATGACGGCCCTTTTCTTAGACAAGACCAAATCCAATTTTGACCTGATGGCCGCACGTGGGTGGCACCTTCCCGCGTGTCGGGAGTTGTTTCACCGCGGCTGGCCCGCCTCACTCTCTTGGGGAAGCGAACTCATTTGTTGGGCTTGGTTCATGACTGCGTTGGTGGGGCGATTTGGATCAGAGCACATGACGGCTTCATGGATTGCCATGCGATACATGCATCTTTCATTTATGCCCGCGGTTGGTTTTTCGGTGGCCATCACTTCAATTGTCGGTCGTTTGATCGGTGAGGGCCGCCCTGAAGAAGCCCAGTCGAGGGTTCGCGTGACCCTCAAGATTGGCATCGTGTACATGAGTCTGTGGGGGGTGGTTTTTGCCACGATGTATGAACCTCTTATTGGAATCTTCATCAACGAAAACACCCCGGAAGCCACCAAGCTAAAAATCACCAGCCTGGGACGTTGGATGTTGCTTTGTGCTGCTTTCTGGCAAACCCTTGATGCAGTCGGCATCGTGTTGTCAGGGGCTTTGAGGGGCGCTGGAGATACAACTTGGCCCGGGGTAGTGATGGTGGGGCTTCAATGGTCCATTTTGATGGGATTCGGCTACCTCTCTCTTTGGTTGATACCGCAAAGTGCCTCGTTGGGGCCGTGGATCGCCGCAACCCTGTACATCTTGGCGTTGGGTGTGGCGATGGCGTGGCGATGGAAATCGGGGCGGTGGCGAAATATCAAACTTGTACCTCCGTCTGACGCCACTGTCGGTTGACGAATGCTTTGGTGGACCTATGATGGCTCGTTCGTCCAGCCCTCCAGCTTGGACAATTTGACCCCATGAGGACTGAATTTCGATGAGCACCAACACTGAAGACCTCGTCATTGGCGAGGGTGATGTCGCCAAAGCGCAAGAACTCCATCAACGTGGCTTGGCCGCCGAAGCCGAAGGCGATCGGATCGCCGCAATCGAGGCCTACCGAGAGGCTGTCGCCGAAAGCCCCTTGACCGAATCACGCTTTCGTTTGGCTTGGCTTTTGGATCTGATGGGTGAAGAAGAAGAAGCCCTTTCGCTCTATCAATCGCTCGCTGCAGATGATCAACCGCACATCAATGCTTTGGTCAATTTGGCCATCATGCTGGAAGATCGTGGGGAATACGACGAAGCCATGCGGACCCTCCGTCCCGTTTTGGAATCAGATCCCAACCACCCCAGAGCCCGCATGTTCCAAAGGGATTGTGAAGCAAGTGAGTCCATGCTCTTTGATGAAGACACGGAACGGGATCAAGGACGATTCAACACCATGTTGGATACCCCCGTGACCGATTTCGAATTGTCGGTTCGAGCTCGAAACTGCCTCAAAAAGATGAATATTCGCACTTTGGGAGACCTCTTAAAAGTCAGCGAAGCCGAGTTGCTTTCTTACCGAAACTTCGGAGAAACCAGTTTGGTTGAAATCAAAAACATGCTGTCAAGCAAAGGTTTGCGGTTGGGTCAAGGGGTCGATGGACAACTCCGTCGCAACCCCAACGACGCGTTTGAAGAGCTCAAAGGTTTGGCCCCCGATCATGTCTTGAACAAGCCCATCTCAAACTTGGATCTTTCGGTTCGGGCTCGAAAAGCGCTTCAACTTCTTGGGATCGGCACCATTGGTGACTTGGCCATGCGTACCGAAGCTGAATTGATGGGAGTCAAAAATTTTGGTTCCACCAGTTTGGATGAAATCAAAGAACGTCTTGAGCTCCACAATCTCTCGCTGCGTAAGTTGGGTTAACCCGCCAACTGGCACAAACCTACCAAGGAAGTAATGATGCCTTCATGAACGAAGGCTGGCTGTTTTGTCGCTGCACTTCTGTCTTGGTGGTTGGCTTTCTCTGTTCAGGGTTGCTGTGGGGCTGTTCTCAGCGAACTGCACCCCAGCAACCGCTCAGCCTTCCCAAAAGAAGTTTGGCCTCGGAGCCTGAGATCAAGGTTCGCCTTTTTGATCTTGCCGAATTCAACTGTGATTTGGGTGCCCCATCCACCATCACCCGCTTTGGGGGGAAGCCTTACGCGGGGGCACTCACCGTTTCTTGCACCCAAAAAGAGGATCAGATTCTTTGGGTGTTGCAGCGAGGGAGGAAAATTCTGGCTGAGCAACGCTCCACCGTACTCAACCTCACTTCTTCTGAACCGATGACCATTAACAAAGAAGTGTTCCCCACCAGAACCCTCTCCATGAAGATTGAGGGTGATCGATTGGAAGTGGTGGGTAGTTTTGCACTCGAGACGTACCTACCCGGGGTACTGCAACGTGAATTGTTTGCAAAATGGGATCTCGACACCTACAAAGCCCAAGCGGTGGCCGCGCGCTCATTCTCTTTGGTGAAAATGCAAGACCGACGCGGGAAATTTTGGCATGTGCGTGCGAGTCCCAGTGATCAAGCTTTTGTGGGTGGTGACTTACGACCAATCGCTCTGGAAGCGGTGGAAGCAACCAGGGGTCAAGTATTAACCTGGGGTGACCAAATTCTCTGTACGTATTACTCGTCATGTTGTGGAGGGCGACCGGCTCGAGCGTCGGATACGTTTACTGCGGATTCGAACGCGATTGCCCCATTATCTGGACAAGGCCGGCCGTGTCCTTGTGAAAAGAGTGGGAGATACCGTTGGACCGCCGAAGTCTCAGGGGAATCTCTTGGAGATCGGGTTGGTTTACAGACCATTCGGTCGATCAAAGCAGTCCAAAGCAATCCGTGGGGGCGGGCAACAAAAATGCAACTCAGAGATGTGAAAGGTTCGGTTGTTGAATTGTCTCCAGGACGTCTTCGAACCCACTTGACCGCGCTGGGAAATAAAGTTTTTTCTGGTTGGATATTGAAGAGCCAATACCGCAAAGGTGTGTTGACTCTTGAAGGAGCAGGGTTTGGCCATGGTGTCGGCTTGTGCCAATATGGGGCAGAAGCAAGAGCACGAGATGGTATGGCCTGGCGTGAAATTCTTGCCCTTTCCTACCCTGGAGCAAAGATCGCAACGAACTGGGGACCATGATCTAACATCCAACCAATGGTGATGCTTCGACTGATTGGACTTCTCTCCCTGGTGGGCTGTTCCAGCTCGATGATGACACGGGATGCCGAGCCCCCACAGCCCAGAGCATGCGTTATTTTTGATGGCGAAAGCGGTAAAGCGCTCACTTGGTCAACCTTGATGGAGAGGGTTGAGCGGTCTGATTCCGTCATGTTGGGAGAAAGACATGACGACCTCATGGGCCACTTGGTGCAACAGGCCATCTTGGAAGACGCACCAAACTCAGCAGGACTCGCCTTGGAAATGTTGGAACGAGATGAACAACCCCTTCTCGATGATTTTCGTGATGGTTTGATCGATCAAACGACATTTCAAAAACTCACGGGGAGCACCAACTGGGCCGGAGCTGAAACATGGGAGGTTTTTTATCAACCAGCCATTGATGTTGTGTTTGGGCGGGGTGGACCTGTGGTGGCCGCCAACGCGCCGCGGCGATATGTGAGACACGCAAGAATCGAGGGGGAAGCCACCCTTCCGACCGATCAACCACGATCGCTTTGGTTCGATTTGCCATCAAATGTCGATGATTCTTTGTACCGAAAAAAATTCTTCGACTTGATGGGTGAAAACACCGACCCCTCGGTTGGAAATCAATTTTTTCTCGCCCAACGCATTTGGGATGCATCGATGGGGAAAAGTTTGGCAGACCTTCGTGCCTCTGGAGCACAACCAGCCATACTGCTGGTGGGTGGATTCCACGTGGTGGAACAGGGTGGAACCGTTTTGGAATACTCCCACCACCGACCGTCTGACGAGGTTTTGATCATCAGTTTGGTGCCGGACCAAAAGACGATTTTGCCTCAAGAGTTGTTGGGGACTGCCGACATCATCATCCTGACTGGGTCGCACGACGAAGTCGATCCATGATGACAAGCCAATCGTTTTTATTCACGCCATCCAAGTTGGGAAGCACCACATACAAAGTGCGGAGTTGTGATTGATCCATCTCACGCAACGCGGCATACAGCCGCTTTCCTGCGTGAAAAGGGTTGTCACTGAGATCCCAAATGTGACCGACCCCATCCGGAGTCGGCGTACCAAAGATCAACACACCCTCATCCTTGGTGAGATTTTGGTTTGACCAAACGAAAAAAGGTGTCTGGGGGGCATAATGGCGTTTGGAAGTGCCGGGGGAATCAGATTGGTGGCTGGGGGTTTTGATGGTCAAATCAGGCAAGATCTGCCTAAGAGATTCCACGGAAGTTGCTCCCAGTCGCAACACCGTTGGAACTCCAACCAACGAAAGAACAGTTGACTCCAAACCTGTGGCGGTTGGGCCTGCGTCCAAGATCGGAAAAGGCTCCTTGGGGAAGTCGTCCTCGACATGGGAAGCGGTGGTGGGTGAAATATGATTGGATCGGTTGGCACTGGGTGCGGCCAAAGGTTCATTGATTTTGGCCAAGAGTTGTTGAAAAATGGGATGTGAAGGCAGGCGAATCGCCACCGTGTCTCCGCCGGCTCGCACAATCTCCGGAACACTGCTTTTGGATTTCAGGACAACCGTAAGGGGGCCGGGCCAGAATTCCTCCACGATTCGAGGTAGGGATTTCGGGATGGTGCTGGCGATTTGCTCAATTTGATCCTGATGGTGGATGTGAAGAATGAGGGGATTGCTGGCTGGCCGGCCTTTGAGGCGAAAAATCTTTGAGACAGCCTCAACATTGAACGCTGATGCGGCCAATCCATAGACCGTTTCGGTGGGAACCCCCACAACACCCCCAGAGCGGAGATAATCAACCGCAGCAACTATGTCTGAACTGCTCGTTCCGAGCCGATGTGCCATACTGGAATCGTACGACTTTCATTGCGAGAACCACCATGCCTACCCTCACAACACTCATTTTGATTGCCTCCGGAATTCTTTTTGATCCCAATACGGGATCAGAATTAATGATGACCAACAAAAACTGCCTGGTCCGGTCAGGCGCTGACCTCTCGTATTACGAAATTGCGGTCCTCCCAGAAGGGGCCATTGTTCGAACATTCCCGGAGCAGAACCGTGGACAATTTGTGGGAATTAAAATGGTTGGAGGGGAACTTGGGACTTTCAAAAACATCACCTGTGATATTGAGTTAATCAACACCACATCAGAAGCTTTTGATCAAAAAGCGATGACGTACACCGCAAGAAAAGGGGACAAGGCGGCCCTTCGACAAATTGGGGTGGAAGATGGAAAATCCGTCAGTCGATACAAAGGGGCGCAACTGACTTCTGGTCAGGTGTACAAAATCCTTGGTGTCAGTGTTGAAAATGAGCG
>CALDQF010000282.1 GCA_937911845.1 uncultured Phycisphaera sp.
CGTGGTCCACAGCGGCTGATTGGATTGGGCGAGGTTGAACATCTGCACGTGGCCGTGCCGTCCGCCCAAACACAACAGATCACCGGAAAGGCCGGCGCACACGCAGGTGGTTTCTCCGGTCCAATCCACGCGTCGGTCGGTGTTCTCGTTGAGGTTGTAGATGATGACGCCTCTCATGCGGTCGCAAGTTCGAAGCAACTGATGGCCGTCTTGACTCCATGAGAGTTGCTGCGACTGCGAAGAAGAAACGGGTTCAGATCTCCCCTCTGGATCAGTCGGGGGCCCCAAGTCGGTTGGCGGTTTTCCAAGTTGGTATGCCATGACTTGACCACCCTTGAATTCGAACACCGCGGTCTTGGCGTCATCCGACAAGATGAATTTTTCGGTGCTTTTTGGAGATTCAAAGCACCAGAGCGTGGTCACTTTGACGGTATCGCTTTCTTGTTGTTGATCGGTTTGTTCAATGACCAAGACTTGGTATTGACCATCATCTCCGCTGGCCAAGAGATGCGTGCTAGGTCTGTTGAACGCAAACGTCTTACCCCACAGGCCGGAGGACTGTCTTCCGTCTTCATGAACCAGCCGGTGGCCCCCCGAAGGCTCTTCGAGGATCCGCCATTGTCCGTCTTGACTTTGAACCACCGTGTTTCGGGCGGCATCAACCGGGATGACATTGGACCAGAGGCGCAGATCATTGTGGATGGATCCCGTCACCAAAGATCGACCATCAGCGGAGACTCCAAGCCGCCAAACCATGCTGGTGTGTCCTTGCAGACTTTTTCGGAGGCGCATGCCTTCTTCGTTGATGATTCGTATGCTGCCGGTGGTGCTGCAGGTGGCCAATATGCCTGGTTGCATCCACTCCACATCCCATTGGGCAGAATCGGACCAAAACCGTCCGATTGGTTTGCCGTCCGATCGATTCCAGAGAGCGCACGAAGCGTCACTGGAGGCGGTGGCATAGCGGGTGCCATCCGGTGAGTACGCGACTCCTCGGATGGGCTTGTCGTGGGTTTGTCTTTCGAATTGAATATTCCCCGAGCTGTCGAGTTCAACCACCCGACCATCGT
>CALDQF010000283.1 GCA_937911845.1 uncultured Phycisphaera sp.
CGTGGGAGGCTTGGATGGAGGCTTGGATTCCGAGAATACTGAAAGAGGGTTTGTCGCATGGGAGGCCACTCTTCCAGAAGTTCCCACAAAAATGTTGGCAGTCCCTGCCAACCTCCAAGGACGCAATGGCGTCTTGGCCTTCTCGACAGATATGAAAAATATTTTTGAAGTCAGTGCTGGACCTGACCAAGAGACTCAGGTGAAGAACTACGAAGTAGGTGACACATCTGTTTTCTCCGGGTTGAATCCCAACTTTTTGAACTTCGTTGGTACAGGAACTGAATCTGATTGCAGCCAGAACAACCAAGGTGGATGCGATGTCTTGATTGATATCTTTTATCCTGGAGCTGGCGAAGTGGTCCAACTGGTTGTTCCTGCAGAATCTGGAACGGTATTGATAAAAATTCGCCCTATCTTGGGTGGGCCTAACCAAACTCGATCGAGTCTTGCCATCAATGATGCCGGGCACTGCCTCTTCACTGAAGGCGGCTCGATCAAGGTGTACGCCCCAATCATGCGAGCCAACGGCATGGTCCTGGAACCGATAGATTCTCCATTTAACGGGGCCCCAGCCGGGGGTGGATTGCTTGTAGACCGCTCGACCACCAACTTCGATCCTGTGGAGCACTCCGTAGAAAACGGTTGGTTTGATGTCCCAGGAGGAGACAATGAAGAAGTCTTCTGTCCGAGTGACGTAAATCGGGACGGCAATGTGGACTTCTCCGACATCCTCAAAGTCCTTGGTGATTGGGGCTGCGTCCAGGGGTGTTCCGGCGATGCCAACGAAGACGCTGTGGTGAATTTTGAAGATGTCCTCGCGGTTCTGAACCATTGGGGAGGCTGCTGAATAAAAGCCAAAATTCACCGGTTAAGCCCTCAAAACTCCCTTAAAACGGGGTTTTGAGGGTTTGTTGAGAACCTGTTTATGCTTCAGAGGTTTATTGAATTTTCGAACACATCTGCCATAATTAGACTCCGAATTGGAAATTCGGCGATGAAGCGAGAGTTCAATAGAGAAGAGAGAGAAATTGGACGACCTTTTTCTCTCTGTCAACTTGAATGAAAGAAGCTTCGAAATGAACACTAAATTTGGATTTGCAACTCTTGCAGTCGTGGCTTACGTCCACAACTCTAACGCCGAAATCAGCGCAAGCTACGGATGGGAGGATGGTGGAACCGTGCTCAGCACATACTCTGATTTGTTAAGCGAAAATACATCGGAGTACTTCAATTCTGGTGAATCATCTCTCTCCCTTACAGAAGAATCAAGCGGTGGTTCAACTCCAAATGTCGGAGTAGCAGTAATTACTGGTCTCGAAGAAGGTGACACCATTAGTGCATCATTCTGGGCTCTGGACTTTACAGAAGGCACAAACGCTTCTGTTCGTATCTGGGGTCACTACACAGAAAGTGATGACTTCTCCTCATACAAAGGATCCGGCGGAGGAAATAACACTTATTCAGGAAGCGTTGGAGGTGTTTGGGAAGAACTTTCCCACGACTGGGTCTTTGATGGAAGAAGTGATGCTTTTCAAATCGTCGCTCGATTTTATGACGGCGGCGGTAATGTTGGACCTGTCTTCATTGACGACATCAGTGTTTCTGTAAGCAATGCTAATGCCCAAATTATTTTCCCAGCAGCCATCCCTGCACCTGGTGCACTGGCACTCCTTGGCCTCGCCGGGCTTG
>CALDQF010000284.1 GCA_937911845.1 uncultured Phycisphaera sp.
ATTACCGTCGACTCTGATACCACCGTGACCGACCCTTGCGATGGCATTGTGAACGACGGTTGCAGCGTTGTACCTGACTTCATCTACCCCGTGAATGCAGCCGAACCGCTGCTCCTCGCTGGTGGAATCTCTTGCGCTGCTGGTGGTATCTCAACGGAGAACACATTCGCAAATGCTTATTCGGCCACTGACATACAGCCAGGTACGGAACTTTCTCTGTCCTGCGTGTCTTTTGCGATGCAAAACACTGGGACCACCATCCCTGCAACTATCCAAGTGTGGCTGGACAGTAATGGTGGTGCTCCGACTGCTCCAGGCGTCGACTTGACCGAGCTTGGTTCCGCAGCCCAATACTGCTCCAACGCAGGTACCGGCATCTTCCAAGTCACCTTCCCCGAACCAGTGGTGATCCCTGCGGACGCCAACTTCGTGGTGTCTTTGGATGTACCACCAAGCTCCGATGGGTTTGTTTCGATCGCAACCACAGACGCGCCAGTCGTGGCTCAGTCTTACATCCTGTCGGCTTCCTGTGGCTTGACCACCTTCACCTCTTACGACAACATTGGCTTCCCCGATGTTGACTGGGGCGTCGAGCTCTACTTCGGTGGCGACGTCAGCCTTCCTTGTCCAACCGACTTGGACGACGATGGCGACACGGACTTCAACGACATCTTGATCGTGCTCTCCAACTTCGGTTCCGACGGTTCCGCTGGTGGTGACGCCGACTCAGATGGTGACGTCGACTTCAACGACCTCATTACCCTGTTGTCCGCTTTCGGTCCTTGCCCCTGATGGGGTGCGGTCCTTGCGGCCGCGACCTTTGACATTTTTGACTTTAAGTCATTTCACGCCCCCCGCGCTTCGACGCGGGGGGCGTTCGTTTCGGAGATACTGCATCCAATGCTTCCGGCTTTCACCAGCGCTCATTCCCACGCCTTTCAAATCGGCTTGCGAGGTTCCGGAGAACGTTTCCCAACCGGTGTCGCTGACTTTTGGTCTTGGCGGCAAGCCATGTACGGGTTGGTGAAACGGATGGACCCTGATTTGGCGTACCAGTTGGCGCATCGCTGCTATCGAGAGATGGTGCAGGCTGGTATCCAAACGGTGGGTGAGTTTCACTATCTCCGGCACCATGTCACGGACCAGCCGGATTTCGTGTTGGATCAGGCCGTGATCCATGCCGCCCATGACGCCGGGATCGAGTTGGTGTTGCTGCCCGCCGCCTATGAGGAGGGTGGGCCTGGGGTGGATCTCTCGGCCGCGCAACGAAGATTCGTGAGCGGTGGGTTCCACGGGTATTGGGAGCGATTTGATCAATTGCAAGGCATGTTGCGATCGGGTCAGTCCATGCAAGCTTGTGTGCACTCGCTTCGGGCGGTGCCATGGGATCAAGTACAGCACCATGTCGTGGAAGCGCATCGACGCGGGCTGAAGTTGCATGTTCACTTGGAAGAACAACCACGAGAGCTGGCTGAAATCAAAGCTGCCTACGGAGATCACCCGGTTCGTCTGTTGTTGGATTCTGGACACCCCATAGAACATCTTGTGGGTGTACACATGACCCATACGCCTGAGTTGCAGGTTGTGGAGTGGATTGAGCGCGGTGCGACCATTCTTCCATGTCCATTGACCGAGGGAGATTTGGGAGATGGTGTTCCCATACTTCCTGATCATCCAAGACTGAATCAACAATTGGCCCTGGGGACCGATTCCAACTTGAGAATATCCATGTTTGAAGAGATGCGTCGACTGGAGCACGATCAACGTGGCCGAACGCTTCGCCGAGGCGCACTGCGTTGCGGGGGCGATGCACCAGCAGAGATCCTTTGGCATGCTGCCAGCACAGGAGGACGGCTTGCCCTGGGGCTTTCTGAATGCGGCCCTTCTCTGTCCATCAACCCGGCGCATCACCTGCTGATGCAGGTGGATGAACCATCGTTGCTCGACGCTTTGGTCTTTGGTGGCGATGAACGGGTGTTGGAAGGCGAGTGACTATGGATTCTGTTTTTAAGTCGGCCATTTTTCATCTGGAGACCATGCCGGGTCAACCGTCCCGCCATGTGGTGCGGCATCCCGGCGGCGTCGCCGTCTTGCCGGTGCACGGCGATGATTTCCTGCTAATTCGAAACCACCGGCGGGCCATTGGTCACACGCTGCTTGAAGTTCCCGCAGGTACTTTGGAGGTTGGTGAGGATCCAAAGCATGCGGCGGTTCGTGAGTTGGCGGAAGAGACGGGGGCCGTCGCGGCGTCGTGGTCTTCCTTTGGGCATCTTTGGCCCGCTCCCGGTTTTTGTGATGAGCGTCTCCATCTGTTCATCGCCGATGATCTGACCCTTGGATCGCCGCATTTGGAGGAACACGAAGAAATTGAACGTGTTCTGATCCCCCAAGCGGAGGCTATCCAAGCCGCTGAAGCGGGTGACTATGCAGATGCGAAAACCGCGGTCATGATCCTGCGCTTCGCCTCTCGCAAGGGTTAGGATTGGCACCATGGGTATTGCGGATCGTGGCTACATGCATGCAGGGGGGAGTGGTGGTCGAAGGTTGGGGCCTAGCTCAGGACGTTGGACCATCACAACGTGGATCATTGTGCTGTGCTGCGGGGTCTGGTTCGTGGACGGTTTTTTCCCTTCCTCGCTGGTTCGCACCGATTTGCAATGGAACACTGCGGCCGGTCCTGCGGAATCCCAAGCATGGGTGGTGGTGGAATCGTGGCCCAGCGTGGCCAACGGACAGGTGGTGAAAGGGGCGCCTCGCAGCCTTGATGACCCGCCGCAAGGACGTCGTCCCGATTATTTGGTGCTGGCCCCGGCCGATGGTCAGCAGAGCGGTCAAGCCGTATACCGCCGCTTTCATCCTATTGAGCGATGGTTGCATTTCTCAACCATGGAAGGATTTCTGCGCCTCGAATGGTGGCGGCTTTTGGGATTCCAGTTTTTGCACAGCCACGCTGGCATCACCCACTTGTTGTTCAACTGCATCGGACTCTTCTTTTTTGGTCCGTTGGTGGAAAGGTATTTGGGTCGGAAACGGTTTTTGGCGTTCTATCTGCTGTGTGGCATGTTTGGCGCTCTGGCCTTCACCACATTGAATATTGCTGGCATCGTTGCGGAATCATGGGGTTTTGATCGGGTTCCCGGCCTGCTTTTTAATGATCCCGGGACACCGTTGGTGGGCGCATCGGCGGGTGTGTTTGGGGTCATCCTGGCGGGGGCATTTCTGCAACCAAACGCACGGGTGGTGGTTTGGTTCTTCTTCCCGATGCGGCTCAAAACCATGGCGTATGGACTGGTGGCTTTGGCCATTTTTACCATCTTGAGAGACGGCCCCAATGCTGGAGGCGAGGCCGGCCACCTTGGTGGAGCGTTGGCGGGGGCGTATTTCATTCGTCGTCCCCATCACCTCCATGGGTTCTTCGACTTTTTGGGCAAAGTGGATCCCACCAGCGATCGCTTTCGGTTCCGAGCCGCCAAAGCCAAGGCCAAGATTGCTTCAAACCGTGGGGGAGCCAACGATGAAGAAGTGAATCGAATTTTGGACAAGATCAGCCAAAAAGGCTTGCATTCATTGACGCCAAAAGAAAAAGAAATTCTCAATCGAGCCTCAAAGGATCGGCAGTGAGCGAACCGCTTCGGTTTGAAGTGGAGGCCACCTGCAGTG
>CALDQF010000285.1 GCA_937911845.1 uncultured Phycisphaera sp.
CGATAAAACGAACACATTCTGGTTGTGACATTTGCGAGGGTTGTGCTTCGGTGATTCACGATCGAATCGAAGTCCGCTGCGGATTGGAACGATGTGGAGGATCGGCCGGTTTAACCGGCGAAAGGACGCAACACCATGGACCGGATTTGCATGATTCTCGGACTTGCCTCAGCCACACTTTGTGGTTGCACTGCCACCCAGCCTGTGGCAAGACCCGGCGCAATGGAGTCATCTCCAATGTTATTTGGGGCCGGCGATGATTTGGGCTTGGCCACGCATCTGGAGCTTTCGTACCTCGAAGGGGACATGACTGCGTTGGAATGTTTGGTGTATTTTGAGCAGTGTCAGTTGGATGTTCCAGGTGCCATTCTGACCGCGGCACAGTTGGAGTTCCGGGTTCTCGCCAGCACCATCCAAGACGAGTGGACCATCGACGGCGCAGAGTGAATGAAGAAGAGTCCGTTGCTCTCTTTTTTCGCTATATTGAGCTCTTCACCCAGCGGGTGTAGCTCAATTGGATAGAGCACCGGTCTACGAAACCGGCGGTTGCAGGTTCGAATCCTGCCATCCGCGTTGGCCCTCCTCATGTTTGGAGGGCCTTTTTTTGTTTTGCGAGGCAAACCTGCGTTCTTTGCGTACTTTTAAAAATATGCTGGAATCTTTGGTTTTGTCCGTCTTGTGTGCTTTGAGCACCTCAGCCCTCCCCCCGCACGCTTGCGATGAGTTGGGGATTGAGCGGGGAACTGTGCAAAATCTTCCAGACGTTGAGTTCGGTGCTTCCGATTCCTTCATATTGACTCTTGACGGGAAGCCACGCTTGGTTCGTCTGGTGCCGTGGTCTCTTCGCGAGCGGGGCTTCAGTGTTGAAGGTGATTCCTTGGGATTGGTGGACCGCCGGGAACGTCTCTGGCGTGGCACGGTTGAGCCCGGTGGATTGCGCATCTCGTGTTCGCGTTTGCGCGATGGCTGGTGGGGCCGAGTTGTGGGAGACAATGGTCAATCATGGATGCTTGAACCTTGGGGTGATCGCACGGCGGTGTACAACTCTTCGGATGCCTTGGCATGTGGGGGGACCTGTGGGGTTGTCGATGGGGTGTTCAACGACAGCCGTGGGCCTGTGATCGCGCGCATGGGCGGCCCGGAAGGAGGCGGGGGACTGCAAGTCTGTGGTCTGGCCGCCGAGGCCGATTGGGCTTTCTTCCAAACTTGGGGGGCTGACGCTCTCGGTCGAGTGGAGTCTGTGCTCGACGCCATAAACCTGCAATATGAATCTGAGGTTGGGATCACCCATGATTTGTCCTACTTCTTGGTTCGCACCTCAGCGGCCGACGATCCCTACGGCAGCATCACCAATTCATCCAGTTTGCTCTCACAATTCGGGACGTGGTGGAACACCAACCAGCAGCTCATCGAGCGTGATGTCGCTCACCTCTTCACGGGAAAAGAGCTGGATGGCAGTGTGATCGGCATCGCATACTTGGGGGTGATTTGCACCAGCAATGCGTACGGCTTGGATCAAGAATTTGGCAATTTCAATTGTCGTACCGACCTGATCGCGCATGAGCTCGGCCACAACTGGTCGGCCGACCATTGTGATTGTGGCGATCCGCAATACACGATGAATCCCAGCATCACCTGTGCCAACCAATTTAGTCCCACCCAGACCGTGGGAGACATCGCTGGTTTCCGATCTACTCGAAGTTGTCTCGAGTCCGCACCTATTCGATGCTGTTTGTTGGATGGCTCATGCCAGGCAACTTTCCGTGACGAATGTTTGAACTTGGGCGGATTCTTGGACTCCACCGATGCCAGCTGTCCACCCGAAGCCTGCACTCAGACTTGGGCGTGTTGCTTCCCTGACGGGGTTTGTCTGGAGGGTGATCCAGCATCATGCTTCACGGCCGGTGCTTCCGTTGGCACGCTGAATTCCACCTGCGCAGCGACCGCATGCGATCCGGCGCGTGCTCCAGTCACTCGCGAAGTGTTCATCGACCTACACCCCGAAGGAGGCCGAACCGAAATTTGGCAAATCGAATTGAGTCAATTCGCGAACGTGGGCAAAATTCTCGGAGTCACCGGAACCCCCGAGCGTCCGCTGGTGTTGGCTTCGGCCACCGAGCTGCGGCAAAATCCTGAAGACCTGGGAAGGTTGGGTGACTTCCCGGGGGCAGTCTCGGGCTCTGGAGATTCTTGGGTGGTGGTCGGACAACCAGACGACCACGAGACAGGGTTCACCGCAGGCTTTGCCGGCGTGGATGCTGGTGCCTCCGTGGTTTCAGGATTCGGATTCTTCGAAGACCAAGGCGGAGCGATCTTCGATCAGAATCCGTCATCTTCACCCGTGGTGGGGGGGACCACGTTGGCCCAAATCTCGACCGACGGCCGTTTGGTTTATCGCGGGTCATTGTTAATCGAGCAAACCAGCGGCGGACTCCGTGAAATTCCATTTGTGGCCGAAACCGAAACTGGGTCATGTTGTTATCCGGATGGTCAGTGTTCTGTGGAACCGGAGGTGTTTTGCGATTCTTCTGGTGGTTCTTGGCAAGGCATCAATGTGCAGTGCAGCGATACCGCCTGCCCACCACCGCCACCCTTGATTTGTCAGGGCGATGTGGACGCAAACGGGGCGGTGAATTTTGAAGACATCTTGTTGGTGCTGAACGCGTGGGGCCCCTGTGGCAATCCCTGTCCCGAAGACATTGACCAAGACGGGATTGTCGGTTTTGCTGAAATCCTTTTGATCTTGAATGCCTTCGGAGATTGCCCTCTCCCGCCGCCACCGCTTGATCGCACAGGCTCCTGTTGTTTGTCAGATGGATCGTGTGCGGCAGCACTCTCTGCGTTGGACTGCGAAGCCAATGGTGGGCGGTTCAACGGGCAAGGGTCGATTTGTCCCAGCAACTTGTGTCAATTGGATGTTGGTGGATGTTGTTTGGCCGATGGCACTTGTCAGCAAAGTTCTGTATCTACTTGCATCGCCGTCGGTGGTTCTTATCGCGGCGCCGATGTCTCGTGTGACAATTACTTCTGCCCATCCGCTCCCACTGCCAACGATGATGATGTCGTCATGGCACCGGAAAGTTCGTTGGTTCTTGACGTCTTGGCCAACGACATCGATGTTGAGGGGTACGGACTGAGCTTGGCTTCTTTTGACGTGACTTCCAGCTTGGGTGGAAGCATCGTTCAAGAAGGAGATGCGTTGCGCTACACCGCACCTTCGGACACCGGGACCGATTCGTTTGGTTATCAAGTGCAGTCGATCTTTGGATTGATCACTCAGGGCACCGTGGTGATCGAACTGACCGACGCGCTCCCGGGTGTGCGCGTCGAGTATTACGAGCTTGATGCATTGAGCGAATTGCCGGACTTTGGCCTATTGGTGCCAATCTCCGCCGAAGTTTTGTCGCAGGTCAATCTCCCTTCAACCAACGGTATTTTTGCTGGTTCTGGCCTCTCTGACGACGTTGGAGCAGTCTTTGAAGGTCAAATTGTCTTCCCCGCCCCTGGGGTCTGGACCTTGTTTACGGAAAGCGATGACGGTTCTCGTTTGCTGGTCGATGGCGTCCAAATCGTTGACAATGACGGGTTGCACGGCATGCTTGAGCGTTCTGGAACGATTCAGGTCGACCAAATCGGTCCCCGCAACGTGAGGGTGGAGTTCTTTGAGCGTGGTGGGGGCGCGGGCCTCATCGTGCGTTGGGAAGGGCCAGGGGCCGGAAAATCTGTTGTTCCTAGCACCGCGTGGTCCTATACGCCTTAACCGAGACTTGACCGTTACGAACCGGGGGGTTCAGGCGGGTCCCTGTCGGTGTATCATCAGCGATCCGATCCGATTTCTCGGATTGCGAATGGAGTGACGCCATGACGACGCTTTCCCATCCTGCCATCGCCGAATCGTTGCCAACCGAAACGCTTCTTGGCTGGCTGCGCGATATGTACCTGATCCGCGAGTTCGAGATCCGGACCATGCAGGCTTACCAAAACAAGAAGATCGGTGGATTCTGCCACGTTTACATCGGTCAAGAAGCCGTTGCGGTGGGTTGCGTCGCTGCCACTCGCAAGAATGACCCTTTGGTTACTGCGTATCGAGATCATGGTCACGGTTTGGCTCGGGACATGACCCCCAAGTACGGCATGGCTGAAATGTTCGGCAAGCTGGCCGGATGTGCCAAAGGTAAGGGCGGTTCCATGCACTTCTTCGATGCGGCCAACGCCATGTACGGTGGACACGGCATCGTCGGCGCCCAAACCCCACTTGGTGCTGGTCTCGCGTTCGCCACGAAATACGAAGATGAAGTCATCGGGGGTGCCAAGAGTGACAAAGTGACGCTCTGTTTCCTTGGGGATGGTGCGGTCAACCAAGGCGCGTTCCACGAAGCCATGAACTTGGCGGGCCTGTTTGATCTTCCGGTGATTTTCATCGTCGAGAACAACGGGTACTCCATGGGTACCGCGATTGAGCGTGGCACGACCATGGCCCACGACCTCGGCGCGAAAGCCCGGGCCAACGGCATCGACCACATCACGATTCAAGGTATGGATGTGATGTCGGTGTATGACGGCATGAAGCCATTTGTCGATCAGTGTCGAGAAAACAGCCGTCCCGGCTTTGTGGATATGCAGACCTACCGCTTTAAGGGTCACTCCATGTCCGACCCTCGCAAGTACCGAACCAAAGATGAAGAAGCCCAGTATGAAGCCCAAGACCCAATTGGTCGACTGGAGCAAGTCTTGAAGTCCCAACGTGACGTCGTCGATGCCGATATGGAATCGATCTACGACGCCCAGAAGAAAATTGTGCGTGAGGCCGTGGAGTTCGCCGAGAACGCCCCGGCTCCGGGTTTGGATGAGCTTTACAAAGACGTGTACGTCGAGCCGTTTGGGCCTTGGACGGGCACCAGCTTGCCCGAGATGCTGGCGAATGACCCCAACTACAACGGAGGTGCCCGGTGAGTCGTCAAATTGAATACCGTGATGCTTTGAACGAAGCCATGAGTGAGGAAATGCGGCGTGACCAGCGTGTCTTCCTGCTTGGTGAAGAGGTTGCGGAGTACAACGGTGCGTACAAAGTCTCTCGTGGGATGTTGGATGAGTTTGGACCCAAACGCATCATCGACACGCCGATTTCAGAATCCGGTTTTGCTGGGATGGCCATTGGTGCCGCCATGCGCGGACTGCGTCCGATTTGCGAGTTCATGAGTTGGTCGTTCAGCCTCGTTGCGGCCGACCCAATTCTGAACAACGCACCGAAGATACTTTACATGTCAGGCGGACAATTCGGTTGTCCCATTGTCTTTCGTGGCAACGATGGTGCGGGCGGCCAGTTGGGTTCCACCCACTCCTGGTGTGTGGAGGGTTTGTTCTCCAACGTGCCAGGATTGAAGATGGTTATCCCTTCCAATCCTTATGAAGCCAAAGGACTGCTCAAGACCGCCATCCGTGACGACGACCCCGTGTTCTTCTTGGAATCCGAGCGTATGCTCGGAGACAAGGGTGAAGTCCCCGAAGAGGAGTACTTGATTCCCTTCGGTAAAGCCAACGTGGTGCGTGAAGGCACCGACTGCACGCTGCTCTCTTGGGGCCGCCCGGTCAACTTCGCGGTGGAAGCCGCTGAAGAGTTGGCCAAGGAGGGTCTTTCCTGCGAGGTGATTGATGGACGCACCATTCGTCCTCTTGATCTTGAGACGATCGTCCGAAGCGTGAAGAAAACCAACCGTCTGGTGGTCATTGACCAGTCGTGGAGCTTCGGTTCTCCGGGGTCCGAAGTGGCCTCGCAAGTGCATGCTGCTTGCTTCGACGATTTGGACAACCACGTCCATCGGGTCCACTCCCACGATGTCCCCGCCCCGTACGCAGCCAATCTCGAACAAGAGATGTTGCCCAATGCTCGACGCATCTGCGAAGCAGTTCGCAGTTGCTGCTATGTCGCCTGACCCTGAGCGAGAAGGAATTCAGCCTTGTCCATCGAAGTGACCATGCCCCGCTTGTCCGACACCATGGAGTCGGGCACCATCGTTGAGTGGAAAGTTGCCGTTGGTGACAAAGTCTCCTCTGGAGATGTTGTTGCTGATGTTGAGACCGACAAGGCCACCATGGAACTCGCCGTGTATGACGACGGCACCATTGCCTCCATCGACGTCGAACCAGGCGTGCAGGTTGATGTCGGCACGGTCATCGCATTGTTGGCCGAAAAAGGTGAGGATCCCGCGAACCTCAAACCCGCATCTTCGGCACCAGCTCCCGCGGCAGCTCCTGAACCCGCCCCTGAACCCGCCCCTGAACCCGCCCCCGAACCTGCGTCTTCGCCTACACCGGTGGCCAGCCCCGCGGTGTCAGCCACCCCGGCAGCATCGTCCTCCGGTGGAGGCATGCGCATTAGCCCAGTGGCTCGGCGTATGGCCGAATCGGCGGGAATCCCATTGGCCACCATTGTGGGCACGGGTCCCTCTGGTCGCATTATCAAACGAGACGTGGAAGCCGCAATGGCGACGGGTGCCGAGACGGCTGCCAGCGTACCGCCCGCCGTCAACGTACCAGCCGTGGCTGCTTCGCCCATTGCCCAGCCGGTCGCTCAAGCATCTTCTATCGCGATCACGCCGATCGAGTCCATGGCCGGTCACGGATCGCCAATGGCCAGCCGGCGGGTGCCACTGTCCAACATGCGGCAAGTGATCGCACGGCGTTTGGTTGAATCCAAAACCACCATTCCGCATTACCAAGTGTCGATGTCCTTTGACATGGATCCACTTATGACGATGCGTAAGGATCTCAACGAGAAGTTGGCCGGAGGCGACGTGAAGTTGTCGGTCAATGACTTCTTGGTTCGGGCCGCTGCACTGGCCATGCATCAGCACCCTGACTTCAACGCCTCGTTTGATGGTGATGCCATCGTGCAGCATGGCGCCGTCAATGTTGGCATCGCCATCTCGCTTCCTGAAGACAAAGGCGGTGGCCTTGTGGTGGGTGTCATTCGCGATGCCGATCGCAAGAGCCTGCGCATGATCTCTGCCGAGTCCAAAGCCCTGGCCGAGAAGGCTCGTACTCGAGGTCTAGCCCCAGAAGATATGGAAGGTGCCACCTTCACCATCTCCAATTTGGGGATGTACGGGGTTGACCATTTCACTGCCATCATCAATCCACCCAACAGCGCGATCCTCGCCGTTGGGGGAGCCATGAAGCAGCCGGTGGTTCGGGGCGATTCCATCGAAGTTGGCCATCGAATGACCGCAACGTTGTCGAACGACCACCGTGTCATTGACGGCGCCATGGCGGCCCGGTGGTTGCAGACGGTCCGCGAATCCGTCGAGCACCCGACGCTCCTGCTGGTGTAATTTCGAATTCTGACTTCGCGCCAAATGGCTAACGCAGACCGGAAAGTTTGCGCACGCTTCGAACAAAGCCGCGTGCCGTGTTCGCCCGGACCATAATGCTTAGGAACGACCAGAAAACAGAGCCAACGATGGCCGCCACGACGGCGGAAATGCGTGCGGTATCTTCGACAGGAATGGGGGATTCCAGCATGCGATCCCCAAGCGTTTGAATGAGAGAAAGGGGGGCGATGGCTCGCGCCACCTCAGCCCCGGGCCCCAATTGGGCCACCGCGCTTCC
>CALDQF010000286.1 GCA_937911845.1 uncultured Phycisphaera sp.
TGGGGGCTGCGCCCTGCACCGCCATGGTATTTGTCTGGAGTTACCTGACCAAAGGCGATGCCGCCTACACCCTGGTGCAGGTATCCCTGAACGACATCATCATGCTGTTTGCCTTTGCGCCGATTGTGGTGTTCCTGCTGGTCTTTGGCATTTTGGCCACCGTGGTCTGGCCCAAGATTTTGGGTGGCCTCGAAGACCGCCAGCAGAAGATCCAAGGTGATATTGAGCAGGCCGAGCAATCTCGCGCCGAAGCAGAGAAGGCCAAGGCCGACTTCGAAGCTCAACTTGCTGAGGCTCGCAAACAAGCAGCCGAGACCGTTGCCCAAGCGAAGGCCGACGCCCAGCGGGTGGCCGATGAACTGCGTGCGGCGAATGATGCGGAACTGACCCAGCTCCGAACCAAAGCCATGGCTGATATCGAATCGGCCAAGTCAGCCGCGGTTGCCGAAATCCACGCAGAGGCTGGCACTTTGGCCACTGCGGTGGCGAGCAAGATCCTCGGCCGGGAAATCACCGTGGCCGACCAGCAGCAATTGGTGCAAGAGAGTCTTGCGGAAATGAAGGGCTGAGATGAGCGAGGTTCGCACCGACGCTTTGTCCGAGCGGTACGCCGAGAGCCTGCAAGAATTGGTTGCGGCCCAAGGTGGCGATTTTGCCGCCGTGTGCGAGAGCCTTGACGGTGTTCTCGAGTTGGCCGCCAATGAATCTTCCTTCTCGGAATTCCTTCGCAGCCCCATCATTGACCCCAAGAAACGAGACGCCAGTTTGGTTCGCATGCTGATGGGGCAAGTGGAGCCCGTCACGTTGAACTTCTTGCGGTTGCTCAACAACAAGGGACGCCTTGCGGCCCTGCCCGGCATTGTGGAAGCCGCCAAAGCTCGTGCGGATGCCGCTGCCGGCCGCGTTCGTGTGAGCGTCACCACTGCCGCTGACATGTCTTCCGAACATGACGCGTTGACCGAAAAAATTGGCGCTGCCGTTGGTGGGACTCCAGTAATCACCTGGAAAGTGGACTCGAGTTTGATTGGCGGCCTCCGACTTCAGGTGGGTGACAAACTCATCGACGGCTCCATCGTCTCTCGCTTGCGCCGGCTGGAGTACGCCTTGCAAGTGGAAGCAGCGGCCAAAGTTCGGGCGCGCGCCTCGGAGATGGTTGGCTCCTGATGTCCTTGCTTCGCACGATCATGGTTGCTTTGCTTCTGGTCGCCCCCGTGGCGGCCGAAGAAGCGGCTTCACAATTGAGCGTGCGTGGTGAGGCGGCCTTGAAAGTTCCGGCCGATCAGGCCAGCCTTCGCATCGTGGTTCGTGCCGAAGCCGACACCGTGGCCGAAGCCATGCGTTCGGCGGGCACCCGCATCAACAAGATCACCGATTTCCTCGACAGCTTGGACATCGAGCCTGGCAAAGAGCGACGCACGGGGGGGTATTCCCTTGAACCAATTTGGTCCCAGCGTCCTCGCAATCCGGCGGAAGACTGGAAGCCCACCGTGTTGGGGCACCGATTGGAACATCGCATCCTGATCGAAACCACCCGGTTGGAACTGGTCGGGGAGCTGCTGGCCAAGAGTGCCAAGCATGGGGCGGACGAGGTGAATTTGGATGGCTTTGGTCTTTCCAAAGCGGCCCGCATGGCCCAGCGTGACGCATTGCTTCAAGAAGCGGTTCGCAACGCACGCCGTGAAGCCAGAGTTGTGTCTGCTGCCTCGGGCACGGTTTTGGCCGGCATCAAAAGCATCGACATTGAATCAGAAAACGCAAGGCCACCAGTGATGGCTCGGGGACGCATGATGATGTCCGCCGAAGCTGACTTTGGGGCTCCCACCATCGAAGCCGGCGAAGTTGAGGTTCGAGCCGCCGTGCGCATCGTGTACACCCTCGGACCTCTTTCGGAATAAACCAACCGTCTTTTGACGCCTCTGTACCCCTGGAAAGAACGCTGTGAAGATCAAGACTGACGAAATCACCTCTGTCCTCAAGCAAGAGATCGAACAGTTCGGCGCCGAACTGGAAGTCTCTGAAGTCGGACGCGTGGTGGAAGTGGGCGACGGCATCGCCCGGGTATACGGACTGGCCAAGGCCATGTCCGGTGAACTCGTGGAATTCGACACCAGCAAGGGCCCCGTGATGGGCCAGGTGATGAACCTCGAACTCGACACCGTGGGCTGTGTGATTTACGGCGATGCTTTGGCCGTGCAAGAAGGTGACACGGTGAAAGCCACCACCCGCTTGCTCGAAGTGCCTGCTGGCCACAGCCTCCTTGGCCGCGTGGTGGATCCCCTGGGCGCTCCACTGGATGGCGGCCCCGCCATCGAAGCCGACGCCCAAATGAAGCTCGACATTGTGGCCCCGGGCATCGCGTTCCGGCAGCCCGTCTCCGAACCCATGGCGACCGGTATCAAGGCCATCGACTCCATGATTCCCATCGGTCGGGGCCAACGTGAACTCATCATTGGCGACCGGAAGACTGGCAAGACCGCAGTCGGCCTTGATGCCATCATCAACCAGAAGCGGTACTGGGGCACCGATGAGGCCGTGGTCTGCGTCTACGTCGCAGTTGGTCAGAAAGCATCCACCGTGGCGGCTGTGGTGGACGACCTGAAGAAAGCCGGTGCGATGGACTACACCATCGTGGTCTCCGCGGGTGCCGCGGATCCGGCTCCCATGCAGTACGTCGCTCCGTACGCGGGTACCGCGATGGGCGAGCACTTCATGTGGCAGGGCAAGGATGGCAAGACGCCCAAGCACGTCCTGTGCGTGTACGACGATCTCTCCAAGCAGGCCGTCGCGTATCGGGAGCTCTCGCTCCTGCTCCGGCGTCCTCCCGGTCGCGAAGCGTACCCCGGCGACGTGTTCTACCTTCACAGCCGTCTGCTGGAACGCGCGGCGAAGATGAGCGACGAAATGGGCGCCGGTTCGCTGACCGCACTGCCGATCATCGAAACGCAGGCTGGCGACGTCTCGGCCTACATTCCGACCAACGTGATCTCGATCACCGACGGCCAGATCTTCCTCGAAACCGACCTGTTCTACCAGGGTATCCGTCCGGCCATCAACG
>CALDQF010000287.1 GCA_937911845.1 uncultured Phycisphaera sp.
TCACGGGAGCCATCAGCCGAAGCGAATGTACGGTGATTTTCATCAACCAGATCCGTGAGAAGATTGGTGTGATGTTTGGATCACCGGAAACCACCACCGGCGGTCGGGCTCTGAAGTTCTACTCGTCGGTTCGTATTGATATTCGACGTATTGGATCCATCAAAGATGGTGACAAGGCCATTGGAAACCACGTTCGCTGCAAGGTGGTCAAGAACAAGATCGCCCCGCCATTCCAACAAGCGGAGTTCGACATCATGTTCAACGAAGGCATTTCGTGGAGCGGCGACTTGTTGGACTTGGCCGTGATCGAAGGGATCTGTCAAAAGAGTGGTGCATGGTTCTCTTGGGGAGACGTGCGCATGGGGCAGGGTCGGGAAACCGCCAAGCAATTCCTTCGCGACAATCTCGACGCGGCAGCCGAAATTCGAGAGAAAGTTTTGGCCGCGCGTGGTGTTCTGCCCGAGTCGGAAACGGAAGCCGAGGCTTCGGCCGAGTCGGAGGACGCCGCGGCCGTGGAGGTTTGATTGCGTCCATTCCTCGGTTTGGTGCCCCACCCCATTTGGGGGTATCAGGGGCATCGGCGGCATCAGTCTTAAGGCTTGTGACCTTCCATCGCCCCTCTCGACGTATGCGAGGCTCGTGTTAGAATCTTCCTTCACGTCACGCGGATGTGGCGGAATTGGCAGACGCGCAAGATTCAGGTTCTTGTGGGAGTAAAATCCCGTGGAGGTTCGAGCCCTCTCATCCGCACTTTGAAGCCCCGCTTTGCGGGGCTTTTTTACCGCCTCTCCGCTGACCGATCGACATCGCTTTCCTTCATCGACGTATCCTCCGTTCGTGTCTGAAGTTGATCCTTCATCCGAACACCCACCAAAATCTGGTGTACTGCAGTCCGGCTTTCTTGGGTTGACTCTGGTGCAATTTTTGACCGCGCTGAACGACAACATCCTCAAAAGCACGCTTTCGTTTGCGTTGGCTGCGGGTGGGATCTGGGGAGGGCTGCTCGGTCCCGGTGGACAAGCGTGGGCGGCTTATGGCTTGACCATTCCCTTCATCTTCCTCTCTGGCTTTGCGGGTCGCCTGACTGATCGCTTTGGAATGCGCATCATGGTTCGAGGCGTCAAATCTGTCGAAGTCTTGGTGGCTTTGTTGGCTCTGCTTGCTTTCCTGAAAGGAAGCGTCGTGATTGGATTGGCGGCCATGTTCTTGCTTGGCCTGCAAAGTTCTTTCTTTGGTCCGTCGAAGTATGGCTTGATCCCCGCTCTCATTCGTCCACGAGATTTGCCCAAAGCCAACGGCATCACCTCGATGGCCACCAATGTTGCGGTCATCTTGGGCATGTTGGCGGGGGGGCCTATCTACGAGCACTGGCTCGGCGATCCCGTGCGTGTTGATGGCGTGGCCACCACAGGCCAAGTGATCCAAGAACAGTCGAATGCCGCTGTTTCACCGGACGAGTTGAAAATCTCCTACATCTCTGGAGGCGGTCCTCTGCGCGAAGCCGCCGCCATTGAAGGTCATTTCCATACTCCGGGTCTTGATGAAGAGACCAGACTGGCGTTTACGCAGATCTTTCCCGAAGGGCCTTGGGTGACGACTGTGCCATCGGACGTGACCTCCCAATTGGTGACAGCGTCCGATGGTGCTTCTCGATCAGTTGAATTGATCCTGACCAGTGCGAATGCGTCCTCTGCATCGGATGCCAACTTGGACAGTCCGCCCCAGGTCTCATTGCCACTGGTGGTCGATGCGTCTCGGTCGTCTGATGTTGCAGCGGTGCTTGCACCCAAGACACCTGGTGTGGGTTGGTTGCCCGGTTTGGTGGTGTTCATTGTGGCTGGGTTCGGCTTGCTGGCGCTTTTGCCATTGCCCAAGGTGCCTCCCATGTCGCCCCAGTTGGTGATTTTTCCCAAAGCCCCCACCATGGCCCACCGTGTGGTGGATGCCTTGTTTGCCGATTACTTGCGTTCTTTGGTGGCCATGGCCAAATCGCCGCTGCTTCTTTTGGTGATTGCGGACGCGGCGTTCTACCTCATCGCTCATATCGCGATCGTCTTGTTGCCAGACTACCGGGAAGTATTGGGCGTCTCTGAAACCTTGGTCTCGGCCATGCAAGGTCTGTTGGGACTGGCCATCGGCACCGGTTGTGTCCTCGCCGGATTGCTCTCAGGAAAACGCATCCGATTGGGTTTGGCGGCCGGAGGGGTTCTCTGTTTGGGGGTGTGCTTCGGTCTCTGTGGCATGCTGCCGACGGCAAGCACGGCCGAGGGATTCTTGGCCTCCCGTGATGGTATGACGCTCTATGCCGTCAACTGTCTTGCCTTGGCGATCGGGGGCATCGGCGCAGGCTTCTATCTGGTGCCGCTGCTTGCCTTGATTCAGCACCTGGCGCCCGCCGCCGAACGGGGCCGATTCTTGGGGACCTGGAACGCTTCGACATTCTTGCCAGGACTGGTTGGCATTGTCATTTTCCAATTGCTTCGCATCATCGGCGTTCCTTCGGTTCGCATTTGGTTGGTGTGTGCCGCCTTCGCGTTGTTGCTCTTGCCCTTGCTGGTGTTGGTGGTGCGATCGCTGCAGCGGCATCATTTGGCCGAGGGCTGGAGTGTTCCCTTAACTGACCCAGAGTCAGAAGATCAAGCCAACTCGCCTCAAAGTGATCCGGTTTGACCTAACTTATGCCGATGCACCGGAATCTACGTCATGACCCATGCTGAATCTGTGTACCTCGACGCCAACGCCACGACCATCGCTCATCCCGAAGTGATTGAGTCGATGGTTTCGTGCATGAATGAGCATGGCAATCCCAGCAGCTTGCACCGGGCGGGCCAATCTGCACGGCGGCGGGTGGAACTGGCCCGAGCTGAAGTTGCGGCTTTGGTTGGGGTTCGGCCTTCAGAAATTGTGTTCACCAGCGGGGGGACCGAGTCGGACAACCTTGCGATTGCGGGAACGCTTGATGCCCTCCCCGGTCGCCGCCGAGTGTTGGTCGCCGAAGTGGAGCATGCTGCCGTTCGCGAGTGTGTCCAACGTTTGGCTCGGCTTGGCCGCTGCGAATTGGTCAACCTTCCCGTCGACGACTGTGGCATCGTCCGCCCCAAGGTGGTTGAAGATGCCATTGCCGCTGACCCCGACAACACTGCGTTGGTCAGCGTGATGTGGGCCAACAACGAAACGGGTGTTGTTCAGCCCATTGCTGACATCGGTGCCGTGTGCCGTACCCACGGTGTTCGATTCCACACCGACGCCATCCAAGCCATTGGCCGGATCCCCGTGGATTTGTCCGAGGTTCCCGTCGACTTGTTGACGCTGAGTGGCCACAAGTTCCATGGGCCAAAAGGCATTGGGGCTTTGGTGGTTCGTCCTGGCCTGCGTCTTTCGCCTCAAAACATCGGGGGCCCGCAAGAACGTGAACGCCGTGGTGGCACCGAAAATGTCCCGGGAGTGGTTGGTCTTGGTGTCGCAGCTCGACTCGCCAAAGCTTGGTTGGCCAGCTCTGCCCCCGTGGAATGTGCCAAGTGGCAGCCTGCTTTTGAACGCACCATGCGCGCGGCCATCCCCGACGTCGTGGTGCACAGTGAATGTGCTCAACGTTTGTGGAACACCAGTTGTTTGGGGTTCCCCGGTCGCCCTGCTGAGGGGCTGTTGTTGCAACTTTCCGAGGCGGGTGTCGCCTGCAGCGCGGGCAGCGCCTGTGCTTCCGGTTCTATGGAACCCATGCACTCGCTTCTCGCCGTCGGAATGGATGAAGCGATGGCCGGTTCGAGTTTGCGATTCAGTGTGGGACGTGATTTTCCGCTTGATGGCGAAGCGACCGCAGGCAAGGTGCTCACGGTTCTGGCTCCGGCTGCGGTCTGAGCGGGCTTAGCCTTCGGAAGAAGCTTTCGCACCGATATCAGATCGGAAGAAAGATCCTTCGAACTCAATAGCCGCGCAGGCTTCGTTGGCCAAGGCCCTTGCTCGGTCCAAATCTTTCGCCAATGCGGTGATGCCCAACACGCGTCCACCGCTGGTCACGATTTCACCACCTTCGTGCTTGGTTCCTGCGTGGAAGACAATCACTTGCTCGCCTGCTGCACCAAGTTGTTGGGCGGTGTCGATGCCTTGAATGGTCTTGCCCTTCTCGTAGGCGCCGGGGTATCCCTCGCTGCACATCACGACACAGCACGCTGGACGTTCGTCAAACTCAATGCTGGTGTTGGCGAGGTTCCCCGCCGCGGTATCCCAGAGGATCTTGATGATGTCCCCTTTGAGCCGCGCCAACAGGGGTTGGCACTCTGGATCACCAAAGCGGCAGTTGAACTCGAGGACTTTGGGGCCGGCCTTGGTCAACATCAAGCCCGCGTAGAGCACGCCGCGGTAGACAATGCCTTCCCGCTTCAGGGCATCAAGGATGGGTACCAAGATGTCTCGTTCTACGGTGGCCATTTGATCTTCGTCCAAGACCGACGCGGGGCAATACGCGCCCATACCACCGGTATTCGGGCCGGTATCGCCTTCCCCAACCCGTTTGTGGTCTTGGGCTGGATCAAGAATCCAGCACGAATTCCCATCGGTGAGGGCCAAGATGGAGACCTCTGGTCCGGTGAGCATTTCTTCGACCAGCAGAGTGTCGCCAGCGTCACCGAATTCACGGTCGTCCATGATGCGGGTGATGGCTTCTTCAGCTTCTGCCAGTGTGCTGCAAATCATGACGCCTTTTCCGGCCGCCAACCCCGCCGCTTTGATCACGCAGGGCTCCTCTTTGGCACGGACGAATTCCAAAGCATCCTCGGCGATCGTGAACATGCGAGCATCGGCGGTGGGAATGTTGGCGGACCGCATCAGTTGTTTGGCAAAAGCCTTGTCGGCCTCGAGCCTGGCGCCATCTGCGGGTGGTCCGAAGATCAATCTTGTGTCGGTGGCCAAGGCATCGTGGATCCCATCGGCCAGCGGGACTTCGGGTCCGACCACGACCAATTGGATGTTGTTTTCGTCGCACCACCCTCGGAGTTGAAAAAGGTTGTTCGACTTTTCGTGGAACGGACCCGCCGTTGAAATCGGGCAGCACTCACCAAGCGGCGCGAGGCCACCGTGTTTGGGCGCATCGATCCACAGCTTTCCCAACCGTCCAGACTTTTTGAGCTTCCACCCCAGGGCATGTTCTCGACCACCGCCGCCGATGAGCAATACGTTGACTTTGTCAGGGCAAGCGGGGGGTTTGGGCACGGTGTCTCCTTTGCTCGGTTGAGATGGGGGATCCTACCCTCGGAAATCAGCCCCGGCTTCGCCGTCGACCCTTGCCTTTTCGGCTTTTGCCGGTGTTTTCGTCTTCTTCGAAATCGCCCTGCAGAATGGTGCCGTCGGCGTCCGGTTCGGCCGCTTCCACTTTTTGGATTCGATCCCGGAGCATGGCTGCTCGCTCAAATTTCATGTCGGTGGCCGCATCCAGCATGTCGGACCGAAGGGCTTCCAAATAGGCCTCGCGGTCCACACGTTTGGTGCCGGTGCCGCGAGTGGCTTTCTTTCGGGCTTCTCGACTAGGAGCCAATTCCGCTTCGATTCCTTTGCGAATTTCTTTGCGAATGGTGGTCGGCGTGATCCCATGGGCTTCGTTGTGGGCCATCTGGATGGAACGCCGCCGCTCGGTTTCGTCGATGGCCTTCTGCATCTCAGGGGTCATTTTGTCGGCGTACATGATGCAGCGCCCCCGATCGTTTCGAGCGGCCCGTCCAATGGTCTGGATCATGCTGGTGGGGGATCGCAAGAACCCGCTCTTGTCCGCATCCATGATCGCCACCAAGACCACCTCGGGAAGATCCAAACCTTCTCGCAACAAATTGACCCCCACGAGCACATCGAAGTCACCTTCACGGAGAGCACGAAGGATTTCCAGTCGTTCTAACGTCTCCACTTCGGAGTGCAACCACCGAACCCGAAGGTCGCGGCCTTCGAGGTATCGGCACAAATCTTCAGCCAAGCGTTTGGTGAGCACGGTCACGATCGTCCGGTCTCCATCCCTTGAAATACGAGCGCACTCTTCCACCAAGTCTTCTTCTTGGCCCCGGGCGGGTCGAACTTCAACCGTGA
>CALDQF010000288.1 GCA_937911845.1 uncultured Phycisphaera sp.
CGGCATCGGCGGCGGCGGCCAAGAACGATTCGGTGGGTTTCACTCGGGGTCTCCGGGCAGCAGCAACATGGCGTCGCCGTAGGAATGAAAGCGGTACCCCTCTTGCACAGCTTCATCGTAAAGGTCGCGCAGACGATCGATGCCAGTAAAAGCAGCAACCAGTGCCAAAAGTGTGCTGCGGGCGAGGTGAAAATTGGTCAGCAACCCATCGGCCCAGCGAAACGTGTGTCCCGGCATGATCAACAAGTCGGTTTCTGCAGACCAATCCTCGGCGGGCAAGGGGGAAGGCAAGGACTCTAAGGTCCGCAGTGCGGTGGTGCCCACCGCGATACGCCGGGTCGCCTGAGGAAGAGCCTCCAACGTCACGCGCGGCACGCGACAGCGTTCGCTGTGCATGGGGTGATCGGCCAATCGGTCGGTGGTCACAGGTTTGAAGGTGCCCGCGCCCACCTCGAGCTCCACCGGGAGAGTGTTGAACTGCTGCACCAACTCGGAGGTCAGATGCAAACTTGCCGTGGGCGCCGCCACTGAAGCGGCACGGCCGTCGCCAAACACCGTTTGATACCAATCACGATCCGTGGCATCTGCAAACGACTCGGCACGGTCCTTCCGCGCCTTGCGAATGTACGGCGGGAGCGGTGTGGATCCTCCCGCGGCCAACAACCCTTCGGGCGATCCTGCGGGTTCAGGGCGCAACCACCACCCTTCGTCGGCAGGCTCCTCCAACACCAAGTGTTGACCTTCAAACCAATTGAGCTTCAGTCCCGGGGCCAATCGACCCCCAGCTTTCAGGAAGCACTGCCAAAGGCCGCCGACTTCTTGTAAAAAAAGGCCTTCCACCCCCCCACCACTGTCCTGGCGTTTGGTGTGGAATCGGGCAGGCAGAACTCGAGTGTGGTTCAGGACAAGCGTGTCATCGGAGTGCAAGAGGTTAGGAAGATCCCGCACCACCCGGTGTTGCACGGGACTTCCATCAAGCGGAACCACCATCAAACGGGCCGAATCGCGCGGAGTCGCCGGCTGGGTGGCGATGCACGAATCGGGAATCACAAAATCCAGTTCTTCGGTCCGCAGATCGGTCACGTGGGCGTGGTCTTCTTCGCCGCGGGATTCTTGGTCTTGGCAGGAATTTCAATGGCCGCAGCTGGCTCATCTGGATCCGAGGCATCGGCATTGAAGCGCTCAATGTCCGCCCCCAGACGTCGATAGCGATCCTCAAGGCGGTGGTATCCACGATCGAGGTGGTAGACCCGAGAGATCACCGTCTCACCATGAGCGGCCAAACCCGCCAGCACCAAACATGCCGAGCCTCGAAGATCCGATGCCATCACAGGAGCGCCATTGAGTTCTGGAACACCGCGAACCACCACTGAGGG
>CALDQF010000289.1 GCA_937911845.1 uncultured Phycisphaera sp.
TATTTTTATTCTGGTTGATGATGAGAACCGAGAAAATGAGGGTGACTTTGTCTGTGCGGCTGAAAATATGACGCCAGAGATTGTGAACTTCCTCATGCGTGTTGGTGCGGGATATCTCTGCGTTGCCATGCGCCCCGAAGATTGCGACCGTCTGGACCTGACCGACCAAGCCAAACGCAATACCAGTGTTTGGGGGACGCCATTCACGGTTTCTGTGGACGGTCACCCTCGACATGGTGTTGGGACCGGGGTGAGTTCTTCGGACCGATCCCAAACCATCAAACTTTTGGCTGACCCGACCGCATCCTCTGAGGACTTTGTTCGGCCCGGCCATATCAACCCGTTGCGGGCCCGAGAAGGTGGGGTTCTGGTCCGCACCGGACAGACCGAAGGTTCGGTTGACTTGTGTCGATTGGCGGGGCTCCGCCCCGCCGCGGCCATCATCGAGATTGTGAATGAAGATGGCTCCATGGCCCGCATGCCAGACCTGCGCAAGCTGGCGGACGCCCATGGCATTCGTATATGCTCAGTGGAGCAGGTCATTGAATATCGGCTGGGCCGAGAAACGCTGGTCTCCACAATTCCTGAGCTGACCGGAACGGTGGTCGACACCCCGGAAGGGCCTTTTGATTTGGTCGCGTTTCGAAGTGCGATTGACCCGTTGCCCCATTTGGCTCTCACGATGGGCGGGATTGGTTTGCCCGATGCCAATGGCGACATTCCGCAAATCGACGATCCCGTCCTGGTTCGAATGCATCGCCGAGACGTGTTGGGAGATGTGTTTGGCGCGACCGGACGTCCCGGACAGGATGCCGTCCGGTTGGCGCTGCGTGCGATTCGTGAAGAAGGGCGTGGTGCGCTGGTTTATCTCCGTCCCGAGTCCATGGGAGGGGGCATTGGCGACCTGTTGCATGGCATCCAGCGAGAAGTTGATGACGATCCGAACGCACCGGACCTCACCCGCACCGACGGGGTGGGCGCGCGAGCTCAACCGCCAGCCCAGAGAGACTTCGGCATCGGAGGACAAATCCTGCGTGCCATGGGGCTCACCCAACTTCGTTTGCTGGCCAGCAGCACCCCGGATTTACCGGGTCTACAAGCCTTTGGCCTCACCATCACGGGCACGGTCCCGTTTGCGGACGACGAGACCGAAGACTGAATCAGGCGTCCGTACCGGGGATGGGCATGCTGTCAAGCACGCGGTCCACGATGCCGTAGTCCAGCATCTCGCCCGCGTCGAGCCAGGTGTTGCGTTCGCACGTTGCCGCAATCTCGTCGGTGGTTTTGCCAGAAGCTTCGGAGTAGATCCCGTACAACGCTTCTCGCATTCGAAGCATTTCACGAGCCTCGATCTCCAGATCGGTGGCTTGGCCTTCCATGACGCCCATCAGCAATGGTTGGTGCATCAGGTTTCGAGAGTGTTGCAAGGTGAATCTCTTCCCTTTGGTTCCCGAGCATGCGATCAAGGAGCCCATGGAGGCCGCTTGGCCAATGATGTACGTGCACACGTCGTTGGGCACAAACTTCATCGTGTCGATGATGCCCAGGCCGGCGGTGACAGAACCCCCGGGTGAGTTCACATACAAGTGAATGTCGGCTTCGGGGTCTTCGTTGGCCAAGAACAAGAGTTGGGCCACGATGAGGTTGGCCATTTGATCGCCAACCCCTTCGCCTACAAAGACAATTCGGTCTTTCAGAAGGCGTGAGTAGATGTCGTAGGCGCGTTCGCCACGACCGGAAGACTCGACCACAATAGGAACCAGGGAGTTGTTGGCGCTCACTTCTTGTTCTCCGGGACTTGGAAGACTTCATCGATCAGGCCGTAGGCCTTTGCTTCATCAGCACTGAAGAACTTGTCGCGTTCTCCATCGGAAGAAACCGTCTCAACATCTTGACCTGTGTGCTTGGCGAGGATCTCGTTCAGCACGCGCTTGGATTTCAAGATTTGTTCGGCTTGAATTTGAATATCGGTGGTTTGTCCGGTGACTCCGCCGTGAGGTTGGTGGATCATCACTTTTGCGTGAGGCAGGATGTAGCGTTTGCCTTCATCGCCAGCGGCCAACAACACGGCCGCACCGGAGTACGCTCGCCCGATGCAATAGGTGGCCACTTCAGACGAAATGAACCGCATGGTGTCGTAGATCGCCAATGTGTCGTCGACCGCGCCACCAAAGCAGTTGATGTAGAAGTTGATGGGTTGGCCCTTCTTCTGATCTTCCAGATAGAGCATTTGCATCATGACTCGAGTGGCCGACGCGTAATTGATCTCACCGGTGAGGAAGACCACTCGGTTCTCGAGCAGGATCTCATCAATGGTCATTTCGCGGGTACGTCGGTAGTCCACGGAAGCTTGGGGCTCCACGAGGGCAACTGGGGGCATCTTGGGTTCGAATTCCATGGTGGTTCCTTCGATTCCCATATCGGCCCATCTTGGGCCCACCTGAAGCCGAACTAGACCGCAACTGGCGCTTTGATGTGGGGGTGCGGATCGTAGCCCTCGAGTTCAAAATCATCTTCCTTGAAGTCCTCAAGGCGGGTGATTTCGGGGTTGAGGTGCATGGTGGGCAGGGGGCGGGGTGATCGGGAAAGTTGTTCCTTGGCCTGTTCGAGGTGGTTTTCATACAAGTGCGCATCGCCGAAGGTGTGCACGAAGTCACCGGCCTGGAGCCCGGTGACTTGGGCCAGCATCATGGTCAGAAGGGCATAAGACGCAATATTGAAAGGTACGCCCAAGAACAGATCGGCCGACCGTTGGTACAGCTGGCACGACAGCCGGTCGTCTTGCACATGGAATTGAAACAAGGCGTGGCATGGTGGAAGGGCCATGTCCTCAACCTGACCGGGATTCCAAGCACAAACCATATGACGCCGAGAGTGTGGACGATCACTCAGATTCTTCACCAGTTGGGCAATTTGGTCAACTGTTCCCCCGTTTGGGTTGGGGAAAGCCCGCCACTGCTGCCCATACACCGGCCCAAGGTTGCCATCTTGATCGGCCCATTCATTCCAAATGCGGACCCCGCGTTCCTGCAGCCATTTCACATTGGTGTCGCCTCTGAGGAACCAGAGCAGTTCCACAATCACCGACTTCAGGTGGATTTTTTTGGTGGTCACCAGCGGGAACCCCTCGGACAGATCAAATCGAATCTGACGTCCGAAGACACCACGGGTGCCAACACCAGTTCGGTCCTCACGGATGGCCCCATGATCCAGGACCTCTTGCAGCAAATTCAGATAAGCGTCCATCGACCAAGGAGTGTCTTCGCTCAGCGCCGTGTCGTCAAACTCCTCGCATCGCCAAGCACTACCTCCACAAGGAGCGTTTCTTGGGTGCTGGGCCGAAAAATTTCGACAGTGATCGATTCGCCCGGCTTGGCTGATCCCAGCCGGCCTCTGACTTCATCCCCATTTTGGGTGACCCGTCCATCGAGTGAGAGGATCAAATCGCCAGCGCGAATCCCAGCCTGAGCGGCTGGTCCATTGGGTATGACCCGTTCCAGAGGGGCTGCGGGCCGGTCCAAGCCAACTTGCTCCAAGAACGCCGCCTGATCGGCCCGAACTCGGAAAGGGAACTGGACGCCCAACATCGCGTGGGCGGTCCGTCCGTAGGCGATGAGATCCGGCACCACCCGTTCAATCAACTCGATGGGAATAGCCAGACCCACGCCCGGCCCGGTGTCTTGGTCCGCCACCGCGGTGCTCATGCCGACCACCCGACCCAATGTGTCCGTGACAGGCCCGCCTGAGTTGCCGGGGTTGATTGGGGCATCGATCTGAAGGAAGTCTTCAAATGTTGGGCCGACGCCACTTCGAATCCCAGCCGTCCGCCCCAAACCGCTCACAATTCCGCTGGAGACGCTGAACTTTAATTCGAGAGGCGAACCAAACGCAAAAATTGTCGTTCCTGCCGGGGGCGCTTTGGACGCCCGTTCTGCCGGAAGCAGTCGACTGCCGTCCAAAGACAAGACGGCAATATCTGTGGCCGGATCAATGCCTTGGATCGTGGCTCTTCGAATATCACCGGTCTCCAGTTGAACTTCAATAGATTTGGCTCCACGAATGACATGTTCGTTGGTGATGATGTGCCCGTCTTCGTCCCAGACCCAGCCTGATCCGTTGGAGACTTCTTCTCGTCGGCCTGTACGCCCTCGCCCATCAACAAATGCCGCTTCGACGATCGCGGTGATGTGCACCACCGAAGGAGACACTTGTTGGGTGAGGAGCACGCCGGCATCGCTGGCCATTTTGAGCGGCGTGTCTGCAGGCCCATCGCGAAGCGCTTCTACTTTGGCTTTGGTCCGTGCGTATTCCACTTTGGCGGCAAAATCCGGCCCGAGCCACAGCACCAATCCAGTGATCCCAAGCGTGAGGTAGGCCGGTCGGACGCGGAGGGTGCCACCCATTGTCAGCGCCCACCGTCGCTGGTTTGGTAATCCCCGCCCGCTTGTCGATCAGCCACAGTTTGGATCCATGTTTGCGCCATGGTCGCCAGTGGCGAAACCCCATCAACCATGGGGGGGGCAAAGCTGGGCTGCTTTGGTGTGAGTCCAAGCAGGTCGGCGGTGACCACAATTTGTCCGTCGCAGTCGGGGCCCGCACCACAACCGATCAAAGGCAACGTTGTGTTCTCACGAATGGCTTGAGCTGCTTCTGGGGTGGCGGCTTCGAGAAGCAGCATCACGGCTCCGGCGTCTTCCATATTTTTTGCCGTCTCCGCGAGTTGTTGCCGATTGTCCGAAGTCTTTCCCGCCACGCGATAGCCGCCGGCGCGCTTCACGTGTTGTGGGCGACACCCCAGGTGCGGCACCGTGGCGATCCCGGCATCGGCCATGGATTTGATCCAACCGGTTCGGCTGTCATCCATTTCAATTTTGACCGCATCAGCGCCACCTTCGGTGACAAATCGAGCCGCTGCGCGCAACGCGTCTTCTTCGGTCAGCGCGGCCAAGAATGGAAGATCCGCCATCACGAAAACTCCCGGAGCGCCACGACGCACTGCGGCGGTCAAGGCCACCATGATGTCCAGTGGCACATGAGTCGTATCGGGGTAGCCCAGGGCAACCTGGGCCAATGAGTCGCCCACCAACAACAAATCGCAATGTGGATCAAGCACGTGCATCATTGGCGCTGAATAAGCCGTCAGGCACACAATTTTACGTTGCCCTTTAAGCGATTTAAAATGCCTGATGCGCGCGGACTCTA
>CALDQF010000290.1 GCA_937911845.1 uncultured Phycisphaera sp.
TTGATCGCCTCGCCGAAGCCCTTCAAACCATCAGCAAGCAGGAGCTTGGCGTCTGATGGGTGCGAAGGACCATTTGGCCCAGTCCCATGCGGCACTGGAAGCCTTGGACCACGAAGCAATCGACCGGGCAGGTACGACCTTGGTCGAAGCCTTAGATCAAGGCGGTGTGATTTACACCTGTGGGAATGGTGGGTCGGCCGCCGAGGCCCTTCACCTGGTCGAAGAAGTGATTGGGTGCTACGGCAACCGGGCACGACCCGCCCGGGCGGCAATGTGTTTGAATGCCGACCCCACTACCCTGACCTGCATCGCCAATGAATTCGGCTACGAAAACGTCTTTTCACGACAACTTGAAGCGCTCGCCCGACCAGAAGATGTTTTGATCGTGTTGAGCACCAGCGGGGAAAGCCGAAACATCATTAACGCCTTGCAAGTTGCTCGTAAAACTGGAACCCAAACCATAGGCTTGCTGGGCCGTGGCGGATCGGCCGCCGAACTGTGTGATGCGGCTTTGCTGGTCCCAGTCGACCAAACCGCCGCCATTCAGGAAGCGCACCTTGCCATGGTGCATTGTTTGTGTGCCACCATTGAGCACCACACGCCCATCCCAGGAGATCACGCATGACATCGCCGAACTCATCAAAAGCGCGGGCACTTTTTCCACACGTGATCATTCCAGCTTGGCTGGCCTTGGGGGCGACGTTCAAGATGCTCGAATCTGACGCACGCCTTCTGCCCAAAAGTGTGTTGGAAACTTTGGGGAGTCTCGGACTCACCGAAGGGAATTTGCTCTCGTACTCCTTGGCGGGGATGGTGGGCATTGAATTCCTCTTGGCAGGATTGATGTTTGCCCGATCCACATACGCACGTCCTGCCGCGGCAGCAATCCTTGGCCTGTTCTGCCTGATTTTGGGCGTTGAACTGGCGGGTGGTGCCGATTCATGTGGCTGCTTGGGGACATGGAGCCCGCACCCTGCCGTCATGCTTGGCATCGACGGCGGCTTGTTGCTCGGATTACTCCTGACATGGCGTCGCGCGGGACGCACCACCAACGAAGGCGTCGCTTGGGGCATCGGAGTGGCGTGCGCCGCTGCCACCGCCGGGGTAGTCGTCGTGCAAACCACTCGGACTGGCTCGGAAGCTGGGACACCAAACGAGACAACGGTCGTTTCTGAAGAAACCGGTGACCGCGACAACAGTGAGAGCAAAGACCTTGTCCCCGCGCAAGCCCCGGAACCTCCGCCTCCCGCCAACTGGTATTGCACCGATTTCGATGCCTACGTCGGACAACAATGGCAGGACCTTGCGTTGTTCCGCTGGTGCTCGATCCGTCCCGACGAATCAACCACACACATCGTCTTTTACTCCAGAAACTGTGACCACTGCGAGGAGATGTTTCAGTTTGATTTCGCTGGTCGCGACGACTTAACCTCAGGCATCTTGGCCGTGGAGATTCCCGACGCAGACACCGAAATTGCAGCTGACGGATCTTTGGTCCGAAACGGAAGCGAATGGCCTCTTCCTGAGACCGCCTGCACTTTCGCCCGCCTTCCCAGTGGGACAAATTGGATCATCACCGCTCCGCTGGTAGTTGGGCTGAACAACGGAACCATCACCTGCATCAACGAGGGTGACCACGCCCCCTGTATGGAATTGGAATGATCACGGCCTTCTTGATCAACTTGCTTCTTTGTTCCATTGGCGATGGAAGCGAACCTCCGAGCGCAACCGCCAATGGAGGAACGCCAGTCATCGTGGTGCACTTGGATGGGCGTCGCTTTGTCGGCTTCCTCTCAGATTCGGAATCAGATCCCCTTTCGGTGCTTCTGCTCGACAGGACCACCACAACAGTGCCCAAACGCATGGTTGACACCCTTCGGGTCTTGAAAGGTGCGATGTCCGAACCGAAGCCCTGCGTGGTGCTGCTCAAAGACGGATCCCAGCGTCGCGGCATGCTGCTGGAAGATGGATTCGAAGGGGTCAGACTTCAGGTTGGTCCCCGAACCGAGCGCATCGAATTGAGCAATGTCGTCGGCGTCAGATGGCGTCCCACCGTAGCCCAAGAAATTGAAGCCCGAAAGGCCACCATCCGCTCGAGTGATCCGGCCGAGATGTCTCGGTTCATCCGATGGCTGATCATGGAAGGTCATGTGGGACAGGCGGCAGACGAAATCGAGAAGTACGCCAAGGATTTTCCCAAAGCGGGCGAGACCACCAAGCAGTTGCAAGAATTGCTGACCGCGCGGCCTCAACTCGATGAGCAAGCCCCCAAGCGTTCTTCGAAACCGCGACGTCCCGCATTGCCCAACGGCGCGTTGACACCCACCGAAGTCAATCGAATTCGGATCTGGGAATATGACTTTGAGAACCCTTCACCAGTTCGGATTCCTGGTGAACTTCGCCGCACTTTCCACGCCCGACACCTTGGGAAGAATGGTTTTCCCAATCTCAAAGCCCTCCGGCGCCTCCCTGATCACGAGTTCCTTCGGCTGTTGTGCGAGATGAAAGACCGGGACCTGTACGACGAAGTGCAAATCACCGTGGATCCGCCAGCATTGGATCGATTTCGCCGAACCATCCACGACCGCTGGCTGCTGCCAAAGTGTGGATCCTGCCACACTCGAGAATCATCGCCCGGAGGATTTGGTCTCGAAACGCAAGACGCCAACAAGCCTGAGGTCCGGATGCTCAACCTCTTGCTTCTTGGGCAAGCTGCCGCCAAGGATGGAACCCCGCTTCTGAACTGGCGAAATCCTGCTGAATCGAGGTTGCTGGATATGGGGAAGGATCCACGAGCCGCCAAATACCCCCACCCCGAAGTGGAGGGATACACCCCTGTTTTCCACCGCGGACGTGAAGCTTGGGTGACCAATGTGATCGAATGGCTGGAAATGATGTACCGCCCAAGGCCAAATCTTGGCTCAGAATTGAACATCCAGTGGCCCAGAAATCCTCCCAAATCAGCCGAATCTGAAGGGACCAAGAGCGCTGCCTCTCCCTCCTGAGCCGGTACACTGGCCCTTTCCCCCCGAGACCGGCTCAACGCCGGAGGAGACGGATGCCATGGCCTTGAATTCTTCACGACGCCCATTCGCTTTTGCCCTCACTGCATGCGCCTCAATGCTGGTGCTGATCGGCTGTGAGGACGAATCCTCGATTCGCCGAGCAGAAGCCCAAGAGAAAATTCAATCCGGCGCTCGCGAGTTGGCCGCACTGTCCTGGCAAGGAGATGCAGACGCCTACCGCTCACTGGCCAACCAGCTTGGAAGTCTCCGAGCCACCAACGGACAGAACAAAGCTGCTCGGGCCATTGCCATGGAAGCTCGCCTGGCCGCTGCAGACACGGAATACGGGGCACTCGAAGCGATGGCCTTCGAGGTCGAAGGACTGAGGAGTCAAATTCGCGATCAGGCCCGACTCGCCTCGGCGTTCCGAGCGGTGGCTGCCTCACCCACCAAGAGGATGCTGCGTGATGCCTCTGAGGCCGCGAGCAACCAACGCAACGACAAAGCCGAAGCCTACGAATCAGCTCGACGCAAGGTTGAGTCTTTGCAAGAACCTGTTGAAGCCTCGGATGTCAAAATCACCGAACGACTTGAGCAGATCAGCGGCATGCGGGTCGAGTCGGCACGACTGCGTGGTGAAGCTCGCCGAATGGAAGCTCAAGCCGCCCTCGCACGCGTCGAAGAGGCTCGAAAAGTTGATGCCGAAGCCGACATCTTGGAAATGGAAGCCAATCGGCTAACCGCCGAACGCGACTTCTTGCTTGAATCGATGGTTCGGATTGGTGACGCCCGCAGAGATGGTGCCGAGAAACAAGCGGCCAATGCTGAGTTACTGGCTCGCGGAATCTCTGATTTCCAAAGCGCACGACAAGATGATTTGGGCCTGGCTGCACAAGAGGCGACCGGCATTGAACGTGACATCCGAGAACTCCTGAGCCAGCTGGCGGAACTCCGTCAAGCCATTGGGCAAAAGTTGGAATCCGCCCAGCAGGATCTGGATGCCGCGCGGGACCTCGCCAACGCTGCTGGCGCGAGCGGAGCGGATCAAATCCGCCTCTCCGCCACCCAAGGCCGTCTGGACGCCTTGGCTGGGGCCATGGTTGAACGGGACCTTGCCCTCGATTTGGAATTGGCCCCGCTTGGCTTTGACCCAGTAGGCAACGTCGATGACGCCAACCAGGCTCGAAACAGTTCACGTGAAGCGTTCAAAGCGGCTCGAGATGCCTTGGCCATGCAAGACACCAACGCTGCGGCGATCTACAACGACGCTGTCGTTGCCCTCGGCGGTCAAAGCACCGTCCAGCGGACTGCAATGCGTGGGCAAGGCGCCGACCTGATCCCCACCGGAGGGTTCGGTTCAGCAGAAGCTCTCGTTGCCGCGGCCAATGAAGCCGCAAAGAGCGAAGATTACGCCGCGATGTTG
>CALDQF010000291.1 GCA_937911845.1 uncultured Phycisphaera sp.
CGGCTCGTCTGGGGGTAAGGGTGAAAGGGTGCGGTAAGAGCGCACCGCCCACTCGGTGACGGGTGGGGCACGGCAAACCCCACCAGGTGCAATCGCAAGCAGGTGCCCTCGTCCCACGGTCCGTGGGTTTGGCGCCGGGTCGCGAGCTCGAGACCGTCGGAAATGGCGGTCCTAGATGAATGATCACCCCTCGCTCAGCGAGAAACAGAATCCGGCTTATGTTCGAATGCGGCGAACCACTTTGGGTGCCCACGGGCACCCGCCTGCGCGCGTAGTATTCATCCAACACATGAGTTCGCAAATGACACCTTAGATTGCATCACCATCCGATCACCTGCAGCCATCCGACCGCTTCGCTCCGCGTCACCTTGGGCCACGTCCCGAAGACCAAAAAGCCATGCTTTCAGCTCTCGGTTTGTCGTCGATGACCGACCTTTTGTTCGAAGCCATCCCTGATGCCATTCGGAACGATGACCACCTGAGTCTTCGTCCCGCGGCATCGGAGTCGGAAGCGACGGCAGCATTGCGCCAGATGATGTCGAAAAATCGTGTGCTCAAGAGTGCGATTGGCGCGGGGTATCACAACTGTTTGATCCCCTCGGTCATCGAACGCACCGTCTTCCGCAATCCGGGGTGGTACACCCAGTACACGCCCTACCAAGCCGAGATCTCTCAAGGTCGTATGGAAGTGTTGCTGGCTTGGCAAACCATGATTGCCGATCTTTGCGGTTTGCCTCTCGCGGGGGCATCGCTGTTGGATGAGCCAACCGCCGCCGCAGAAGCCATGGCCATGGCGAGGAATATTGCACGAGGCAAAGGCAACGTCTTTTTGTTGGATGTCGATGCTCATCCCCAAACCATCGCAGTGGTTCTTGGTCGCGCGGTGCCAATGGGTATTGAAGTGCGCGTGGTCAGCCCCGAGTCCTTCGACTTTGGTGATGACGTGTTCGGCTGCTTGGTCCAGATGCCCAACACCACCGGCAGGCTGCATGATCATTCGGGCGTGGCCGACGCTGCGAGGGCGGCGGGGGCGGTCCCGATCGCGGCGGTCGATCCGTTGCTGCTCACCCTCATGCGAAGCCCCGGAGAGATGGGGTTTGAAATTGCGGTTGGCTCGGCTCAACGTTTTGGAGTCCCGATGGGCTTCGGTGGACCCCACGCTGGCTTCTTGGCGACCCAATCCAATCACGTTCGGCGTATGCCAGGGCGCATCATTGGGGTTTCCCGCGATGCCGAGGGGCGTCCGGCTCTGCGTTTGACGGTGCAAACCCGTGAACAGCACATTCGTCGTGACAAGGCCACGAGCAATATCTGCACTTCACAGGTGCTCTTGGCCGTAATGAGTGGGTTCTACGGTATCTGGCATGGGCCCGAAGGCTTGACCGAAATCGCCGAGCGGGTTCGTGACCTCGCTGATTTGGCCGCGAATTCATTGGAAGCCGCTGGGTTTGCCGTGGAGGCTGGGCCTCGATTCGACACGGTGGCATTCCGCCCCGAACACGTCGAAAACACGTTGAGCCAAGCCGAAGAGGCAGGCTGGAACTTGCGTGACTTTGGTGATGGTCGTGTGGGCCTGACGGTTGATGAGACGTTTACGCTGCAAGATCTCGAATTGATTTTGTCCGCACTTGGGTGCACGCTGCTCCCAACTCAGAGTTCAAATTGGCCGGAATCGTTGGTGCGATCATCCACATTCATGACCTATGCCGTCTTCCACACCCACCGAAGCGAAACTCAGATGCTTCGTTTGATCAAGCGGCTGGAGTCTCGGGATCTCTCTCTTTGCCATTCGATGATTCCTCTTGGATCCTGCACCATGAAGCTCAACGCGGCTTCCGAGATGGACCCGGTTTCTTGGCCGGAATTCTCGGCGATGCACCCCTTCGCCCCAGAATCTCAAACCGAAGGCTGGAAAGAATTCTTGGCCGATCTCGAGCGGTCATTGGCGGAAGTCACAGGATTTGCCGGGGTGAGTTTGCAACCCAATGCTGGTGCTCAGGGAGAGTACGCAGGGTTGATGACCATCCGGGCGTACCACGAGGCCCGCAACGAATCGCACCGAAATATTTGCTTGGTGCCAACCTCGGCCCACGGCACCAACCCGGCTTCCGCAGTGATGGCGGGCATGACCGTGGTCCCGTTGTAGTGTGACGAACGCGGCGATTTGGACTTGGCTGACCTTGAAGCCAAGATTGCCAAACATGGTGATGACTTGGCCGCGCTGATGGTCACGTACCC
>CALDQF010000292.1 GCA_937911845.1 uncultured Phycisphaera sp.
TTCAAGTGGAAGCAGTGCCTCGACCGCGTCCGCCCAATCGCCCGCACGACCACGGGACATTTCGGCATCCAAAGTCAGGAGGATTTGGGTGTTGCCCCGAGCCAAACTTGCCGCTTGACGAAAATCTTGTTCGGCCCGGAGGTGGTCTTGCTCCTGCCCAGCCACGATGCCAGATACTTTCCAGCACTGCAGGTCGCCGGCACCGTAGGAGGTGGCTCGGTCCGCACTCTCGCGGGCCATGGCCAGCATGGTTGCGGCGTTGGCCCCGCTTTCGGCGAAGGCAAAGATCCGGCACATGGCGTCATTTTTCCAGAATACGAATTCGGCTGGAAGGGATGCCCGGTGCTCGTTTAACACTTGGATAGCTTCAGAATTTCTGCCCGCTTCGCGAAGAAGTCCGGCGTGGACGGCGGCAATCTCAGGGTCTTCAGGTCGTTCGCTCACCAATCGGCTGGACATGGCAAGTGCTTTTTCGGCGTCTCCCGCTTTGATGGTGGCTCGAAGCCGCTCAACATCCCCTTCGCGAGTTCTGACCCAAGGCAGCAATGGATCCAAGTGGATGTTTGGCAGGTAGACCACTCGTTCGGCGGGGGTGGAGGCGTAAGAAGGTGGAGGGTCACCCAGAATTTCTGCGGCCCGGGCGTCGAGGGTATGGAGCCAGCTGGGGGGCTGGATCTTGGGCAACCGGTGCTTCAAGGCTTCCCGAATAGACCTTGTCTGGCCCCGTTGCATCTGGACTTCACACCACACCGTCAGATGCCCCAGATTTTGAGAGTCAAACGCTCTGGCGTCGTCGGCCGCTTGGAGGGCCGCTTCGAGTTGCCCGTCACCCAATAGAATTTTGGCGGCCCGCCTCGAAGCTGTCCCAGTCGGATCGTCGAGTTCCTGAAGCAGGGCCAAGGCTTCGAGACGGTCTCCAAGTTGCTCGAGAACTACAGCCATTCTGAAGGAGTCAGCCACGGTACTTTCCAAACCAGCAAGCACCTTGTGGGCTCGCAGAGCTGCTTTAAGCAGGTCGTTTGCATGGGTGGCGAACGTTAATTCCCGCCACGACTGGGGGCTATTTGGTGATGATTTCACCTTTTCCCAGTGCTTCTGAACAAGTTGGAGGGCTGGGCCTTTGAGTTATCTTGGGCTTGCCATCCCAAACTTTCCAAATCTGTTTACCGTTACCGGCCCTGGTAGCCCATCAGTTCTTTCAAATATGCCTGTTTCCATTGAACAGCATGT
>CALDQF010000293.1 GCA_937911845.1 uncultured Phycisphaera sp.
ACTTGCCGTGCCCCCCCGAGTGCCGGTGAGCACCCAACCCCGTACGGGCGGAAGGGACGAAAGACCGTCCAATGGACCACCGACCAAACCTCGCTGCATCGAAGGCGTGACGGATACGCCTTCTTGGATAAGACTTCGTGAGATGCGCCGGGCTTCGCGAATAAAGATGGCGGGCAGCTTGTTGGGGTCATCCACTTTGAAGAACCGGCCACCGGTGGCAATCGCGGTGGCTTCCATGGCCACTTGATCTTGACGTGATCCATGCCCCCCCAACATCACGGTGGTGATCTGCACACGATTGGCGTTGGCTTCCGCGATCGTGCGTTGGGTGGGCGGCGACGGATCGCCGTCAGAAATGACAATAATCTGACGCATGGCCACCGGGGTTTCCGCCAACCCAGCAATCGCCAATTCCATGGAGGGATCAAAATCGGGCATGTCGCCATAGGTCAAAGCGGCCGTCGCGGCAAACGCAGATTTTCGGTCACCCACCCGCTGCATGGGCAGAACCCAAACGCATCCAGAATTTTCATCATCACCACGGAAAGCGTCCCAGTCGAACTCAACCATGCCGACAAAGTCATTGGGATGAAGCGTCTCGATCGCCGCTTCCGCTACCCGCCGCCCCCAATAATTGCCTTCGGGCATCTCGCACGAATGCATCACCATCGCAATAGCACCGCCGGGAAGTTCCTTCGTCTGAGGTGGCTGGCAATCAAGCGGAAAGACATCGGCCAATTCGCTGCCCAGCCATCCCCCCGCCCCGAAGGACCGATTGCCACCAACCGTCAGCAATCCCACCCCAAGCTCGGTCACCGCACGGGAAAGGGCAGCGTCCTGGGCATCGGTGAACGCCCATCGCGGGACATTGGACAGGATCACCAAATCGAATCCCGCAAATGAAGCCAAATCAGAACCCGCAGCTTCGGGGGATTGTTGAAAAACTTCCAATCCAGAAGCACGCAATGCTTCAGCCAGCGGGCCAGCACCATCCCGGCTGGTTTCGATCAGAAGCACTCGACCTTCACCTTCAACGAACGTCAACGCCGTTCCGACATTGTTCTCTGGACGATCAAGGGACTGCGAGGAGGATGGCTCAAAGACGGCACGCCATGAAACCGTCCCCCCACCTTCGAAGTTTTGCGGCGTTTCCCACACACTTCGTCCCTCGGGAAGTTGAATCGACAAGCCAAGCCCTGAGGCCAAAGGATCCAAATCAATTTCAATGCCCGAGCGAAAGAGACGAAGCACGCCTGCCGTGGGCTTTTGCGCGAGCACCGCAATTCTGATCGGGCTGCGCTGCCCAGGACGCACTCTGGTTGGCGCGGCAACGGACTCCACCCGAACTTCGGCATCGCGTTGATGCCGAATTGGATAAACATCAATCGGAATACCCGCGGCGCTGGCCCGATCCACCGACTCACCAAAGTTCCCCTCGGTATCCACGCCGTCCGAGGCCAGAACAAGACGGGCCCGCGCGTCGTCCGGAAGAATGGAAAGTGCCGTGGCCACCGCCGCCCCAAGATCGGTGGCATCTCGGCGTGCTGGCTCCAACGGAACCCGAACCTGACCACCAACCACCGGCATTTCCAAAATGGCCGGATCGGCCCCCACCGCGATCACCCCCAAGCGATCTTCTGGCTGGCGTTCAGGATCATTGCTCGCGGCCAAGACCAACGCATCAAGAGCGGCTTGCTGTTCAGCTTCCGGGATGGATTGGGTTCGGTCCAGAATCACGATCGTGGCCACGTTGTCTGATCGTTGGACTCGGTGCACATCGGCCGCCGCCAAGAGCACGAAGGTCCAAGACAACGAGCGAAGTCCCAAAGCCAAAAGAGTGCGGCGTGGTTCACTCATCAATCGGCTGCGTGACCAAAGCATTAACACAGGAAGCAAAAGCAATCCCCACAGCCATTCAGGATGGTCGACGCTGATCATGGGATCGACTGGAACTCAGTGGAGTCCACCTCAAGGATGCGGTGGTTACCACTGTCCAAGACCAAGATGCGCTGATCGATGCAACCCACCGCCCAAGGGTACCGCAGACCATTTGACTCTTCTGCAGTCCATGTACGAAAGGAGTCTGTATCCAGCGACACCTCATGGATTCGGCACCCGCCAAATTCCGCGACAAGAACATGACCTTTGGGAGTTAGGGCCAAACCATAGGGATACGAGAATTGACCAGGCTCATGCCCGGGTCCTCCGATGCTGCGCAACAACTCACCTTTTGAGGAGAGCACATGCAATTGATGCCCATTCGCTTCACTGAGCAGCATCACATCATGCTCTGGGCTCCATAGCAGTGATTGCGGGCGTCTGAAGACTTGATTTTCAGCGGCCACGAACAGAGGAGAGTAATCATCGGCAAAGATCTGAATCCGATCGTTGCCACCGTATTCACTCACCCACAAGCGTCCCTGACCGTCGCGGGCGATATCGGTGGGGTAGATGAATTCACCCAGATCCTCTCCATACTCACCAAAGGTGGTTCTCAATTCCCCATCGGATTCGTAGACCAGAACCCGATGCTCGTGGGTATCGGCCACGAAAATAGTCCCGTCACCATCAATGAA
>CALDQF010000294.1 GCA_937911845.1 uncultured Phycisphaera sp.
CGTTGGGTGTGGCACGCCAGAGTCGCCTTCCAGGGTCCCAATCTTTGCATGGAAAGGCGAATCCCTCGAAGAATATTGGTGGTGCACCCTTCAAGCTTTGCATTGGGGCGATGACCAACCCAATCTCATTTTGGACGATGGTGGCGACGCCACGCTTCTGGTCCACAAAGGTGCCCAATTCGAGAAGGAAGGCAAAGTGCCCTCCCCCGACACCGCCGACAATCACGAATACAAAGTCGTGTTGCAGTTGTTGAACGCTGTCTTCGAAGTGGACCCCACCTACTTCACCCGCAAAGCCGAGTCCATCCGGGGCGTCTCCGAAGAGACGACCACCGGTGTCCACCGCTTGTACCAAATGGCTGAAATGGGCTTGTTGCTCTTCCCGGCCATCAACGTGAACGACGCGGTCACCAAGAGCAAGTTTGACAATCTGTACGGCTGTCGGCACTCCTTGACCGACGGCATCATGCGAGCAACCGACGTGATGCTCTCCGGCAAAGTGGCCGTTGTTCTTGGCTACGGAGATGTGGGCAAGGGTTGTGCTCAGTCGCTCCGGGGACAAGGCTGCCGAGTCAAAGTCACCGAGATCGACCCCATTTGTGCCCTCCAAGCCGCAATGGAAGGCTATGAAGTGGTCACCATGAACGAAGCTGTTGCCGATGCCGACATCTTCGTGACAACCACCGGGAACAAAGATGTGATCACGCTTGACCACATGAAGTCCATGAAGCACAACGCCATCGTCGGCAACATCGGTCACTTTGACAACGAAATCCAGATGACAGACCTTGAAGACCACCCGGGAGTGGAGAAAATCGAGATCAAGCCACAGGTCCACGAATTTAAGTTGCCTGAAGGCCACTCCATCATCGTGCTGGCCGAAGGCCGACTGTTGAACCTAGGCTGTGCCACCGGCCACCCATCCTTCGTGATGAGTGCCTCCTTTACCAACCAAGTTCTGGCCCAAATGGAATTGCACGACAACGCCGACCGGTATTCAAAAGACACGGTCCACGTGTTGCCGAAGCATCTTGATGAGATGGTGGCCCGTCTGCACTTGGAAAAATTGGGCATCAAACTGACCGAGATGACCACCGACCAAGCCGAATACCTCGGGGTCCCCAAGGAAGGGCCATTCAAGCCCGAACACTACCGGTATTGATTCCAGTTCGGGGCTGCAGCAATTGGCACCCCCAAAAAAGAAATGATCTACGACTGGCCCCGAATCTCCGGGGTCAGTCTTGTTTTGCTCCCGCCGATTCAGGAGATTCCCGGGGTACTTCTATTTCAAACGACGAAGAAGACTGCCCGTCAGCAACGATCCAGCGTTTGATCACGGCCGATTCAGATGACCAACGGGCGGCATCCAACCGACGCTCCAAAAATCCTCGGTACAACTTCGCCAACGCCCGGTCGCAGGCGAGAAAAGCATCCACCCGCGCTTCCAAACCCTCTCGTTCGGTCTCCGGACGCTCCACAGGTTCTGGAAGACGCACCGCGTTGGGAGCAAATCGAACCCCGTCCAAAATCAACGTCCAATGCTCAAACCCAGACGCGATCATCAATCCCGCCTTTCGGGGCCATTTGCCGTTTTTGAGCCCCCGGCGTGCTTCTGGGGAGCGAGCCGGAGTATTTGAACGGAGTCCTTGATCGCCACCAGCTTCCCATGCGCAACGCATGTCCAAAGCCTCAGTGATAGCGGCTTCAACCTCGTCCTCGGTTCCACGCTCCGCGCGACACCACAGATCGAGCAAGAACTCCGAGCCCAAGAAGTCATGGGGATGCGGGGCACGCCCCCAGCCCACGCTGGGGACCTGTCCGCCTTCGTGGCCACGAGGTGGCGGCCCAAACGGCGTCGGGGTGGCGTCTTCCAAATCACGAAGAAGCCCACGTGACGCCGCAAAAGACTCTGCAAAGACGCCCGCAGACTCGGGCTCGAGTTCCAAATCTAGGGTCAAGCGAGCAAGATCCACCAAAGCGGTTCGGGCGGCATCACTTGGGGTTGGCGCCAAAAGCACACCACCGGCCCGATCCCACAACACAGGGAACATCCGACTGGAGCGGTGCAGTCCAGAATTCATTTCGCGCCGGGCCCGATCGTCCACCTCCTCTCGCGCGGCTTTGCGAATGGCCGACTTGGAGCTGCCGGGTTCGGTGGCACTGAGCGCTTCCTCATTTTGAAGCTGCCAGGCACGACGCAAATCGGCGGGCAACTTGAAGGCATCCAATCGGAAGCCCATCAAAACCGCATCACCGAACAAATTGTCGGCATCAAACGTTCGATCCAAAAGATGACGCCCGCCACACCAGCCAGCAATGGTGTCTGGAGGGGCGACGTCAAATGACTCAGGGACCACCGCGTCCCCCAGTTTCGCAAACAGCTCTGTCTCCGTGAGTTGTGGCGCAGATTTGACTCGAAATCTCTGCCATGCCGCTCGTCCTGTTCTGAATCCCATAACCCAAACTTACTAGGGAGAAAGACCCTTCCGACCTTTGCGACAGGTTGTCCCCACCCGCAACTTAAGCGACTTGTGTTGGCGCGTGTCCTGAACCCTCGTACGATTGGGATCCCTTGGGCGAATCGATCCACCACGAATGCGGTTTGGCCTTCCTTCGGCTTCGTCGCCCGTTGTCTTGGTTTCGTGAGCACCATGGAGACGCGGCTTGGGGCCTTCGATCACTCGCTTTGCTTCTGCAAAAGCAACGCAACCGCGGCCAAGATGGCGCGGGGGTTGGCGTGGTCCGATTCGAACATGGCCGTGGCGAGCCCTACCTGGCCCGAGCACGCCGAGCAGGCCCCGGCAATTTGGACCAATTGTTGGCGGTGATTTCGGAAGGGATGGATCAGGTCAATGACCTGTCTGACGCCGAACTCGACGGCGCGAAACGGCACAGCATTGCTCCATTTTTGGGCGAAGTGATGCTTGGCCATCTGCGCTACGGAACCCACGGCGGACACTCGGAAGACCATTGCCATCCGCTGTACCGACGAGGCGATCGTCGCTCTCGAAGTTTGATGCTGGCCGGCAACTTCAACATGACCAACGCGTCTGCCTTGTTCGATCAACTCCTCCGCTATGGGCTCGATCCCATCGGAGAATCGGACACCCAAATCGTGCTTGAGAAGATCAGCCACTTCCTCGAAGTGGAACACCGGTTGATCGAACACGCGTGCGGCGACGGCTCCCTGCAGAATCT
>CALDQF010000295.1 GCA_937911845.1 uncultured Phycisphaera sp.
TATTTCTATCCCAAAGACGACACCTCCGGCTGCACCAAGGAAGCCTGTTCCTTCCGGGATTTGCACCCAGAATTCTCGGGCTTGGATGCAATGGTCTTTGGTGTGAGCCCAGACCCCGTCGCATCGCATGCGAAGTTTTCGGCGAAGTACGAATTGAATTTTCCACTGCTCGCCGACGAGAAGGACGACGAAGGCACCCCGCCGCTGTGCGAGAAGTATGGCGTCTGGCAAGAAAAGAGCATGTACGGTAAGAAGTACATGGGGGTGGTCCGGACCACCTACCTGATCGCTCCCGGTGGCAAAGTGCTGCAACGCTGGGACAAGGTCAAAGTGCCCGACCACGCCGAAGCAGTCTTGGCGGCGATTCAAGAAGACCAGAACAACGGTTGAATCGCGCAGTTCCTGCCATCATGACATCACTACCGCACTCGCCTGGTTCCCGCATGGTTTCCTCATGGGGCTGGTGACTCCCATGGGTCCTTCCCCAAGTCGATAATCAATTCCGAGTAAGGTCCTCCTGATGTACGCATTGCTGCTCGCTTTCCGATACCTACGCACTCGGATGATTCCATTGGTCGCGATTGGTGCGGTCGGTCTCTGCGTGGCCTTGGTCGTCGTCGTCGTCGGAGTCATGTCGGGCTTCCTGCACCAGATGGAGAAAGCTGGAAAATCACTGATTGGTGATGTGGTGGTGACCAACGGGCTGCGGGGTCTGCCCGATCCCGAAGGATTTATCGCCGAGCTGAAGCAAAATGAATCCATTGCTGCCGCCACGCCACTGGTAGACACTTTCGCCACCATCCGAATGCCATACGACGAGGTTCGTGGGGTTCAGGTGTGGGGCATCGATCCTGATTCTTTTGATGAGGTCACCGGATTTGCCCAGACCTTGCATTGGACCCCGGAAGGCTCGGGAACCGATTGGAGCGAGCAAGATTTTCGGCGTGACCTTTCGCCCGAACTGTTGATGGGCTTGGAAGCGGAAGGGCGGGCCTTGGCCCGGGTTGAAGCGGATGGCACCGTCCGTCCAGGCATTTGCTTGGGGCTGGAGATTTCGATTGGCAACAAAAGGAACAATGAGGGGACGTATGACCCCATCAACCGGTGGTTCATGCCGATTCAAGAACCGGTGGTGTTGACCACGATTCCCCCCGAAACCCTGAACACCACGCCCGAGCCGGTCAGTATTGCCTTTGCGCCCGTGAATGAGTTTTCTTCGGGTTTGTTCATGATTGACAAGGAGCGTGTCTTCGTTCCCTTGGCTGAAGCACGACGCATGACCAACATGACCCCGGCCGAAGAAGTGGATGAAGAAGGTCTCCCTACCGGCAAAGTGTTCCCTGCCCGCTCCAGCAAGATTCTGATCCGCGGGAACGGCCTGCCCGAAGCGCAGGTGCGTGAAATCGTTGACGCGGCATATCGCAGATGGGCTGAACGCGAGGGGTATGCCATCAATCCAATGATCTTCCGGGTCCAGACGTGGCGCGAAAATCAAGCTTCGTTCTTGCAACCGGTTGAAAACGAACGGGAACTGATGCGCACTTTGTTCAGTCTGGTGTACTTGGTGTGCGCGGGCCTCGTGTTGGCCATCTTCCATGCGATCGTCACCGAAAAGACCCGGGATATTGGAGTGTTGCGGGCTTTGGGCGCGACGCGACCAGGCATTGCCATGATCTTTGTGCAGTACGGCGTGGTGATTGGCATCTTGGGCGCGATTCTTGGTGTGCTTCTTGGTTGGGTCGTGGTTCACAACATTGCTCTGATCAACCAAGCCATTGGGGACCCACCAATGGCCGCCGTATTCGTCTTGGGCGCGGTGGGGCTCGTCGGTCTTTGGCGATTTGCTTCTGGCTTCCGTTCCGGATTCTTGGCCCCTCGGGTCCTGGGAACTGGATTGATGCTGGTGGGCTTTGGTTTGGGGGCTGCCATCTGGTACATCAAAGCCAACGGCTTGTCCCGAGTGATTTGGGATCCCGCGGTCTACTACTTTGCGGAACCTCCCAACCGAATGGATTGGTGGACGGCGTTGACCACCGCTATTGGCGCGGTGGTGTTCAGTGTGGTTGGGGCAGTGTTCCCGGCCGCCCGCGCGGCGGATGTTGACCCGGTGGAGGCGTTGCGTCATGACTGAGGTCAACATGGACTCCACTGCTTCTAGTACTTCCAACGCTGCCACCACAGTGCTGCAAGCCACCGGCCTGCACCGCACCTATCGCATGGGCCGGGTCGAAGTGCCCGTCCTGCGCGGGGTGGACCTTCAGGTCCAAGAGGGCGAATGGCTTTGTGTGTTGGGCTCTTCGGGTTCGGGCAAAAGCACCCTGTTGCACCAACTGGGAGATTTGGATCGACCAGATCGTGGTCACATTGCTTGGCGGGGTCGAAGTTTGACCGAGATGCGTCGCCGAGAGCGTGAGACCTACCGCAACCGCGCGATCGGCTTTGTGTTCCAGTCGTACCACCTGATGCCCGAACTCAACGTGCTGGAGAATGTCATGGTGGCTTCCATGGTGGGGCACGATCCTTTCGCATGGCGTTCCATGCGTGCCGAAGCGTCGGCTCGGGCCGAAGAACTGTTGGACGCCTTCGGGCTGGGGCACCGTTTCGAACACCGACCCGCCGAATTGTCCGGCGGTGAACGCCAGCGGGTGGCCATGGCTCGGGCGTTGGTCAACGGACCCGATGTGGTGCTGGCGGACGAACCCACAGGCAACTTGGATACCAAAACCGGTGACGGCATTTTGGATGTGCTCGCCGAACGCCATCGCCTTGGTCTCAGCATGGTCATGGTGACCCACGACCCCACCATCGCCGCTCGGGCCGATCGCGTGGTCAAGATGGTGGATGGCGTGGTGGTTGAAGAAACCTTGTCAACTTGATGGTCTTTTCATCCTGATGTTGAGGTGGTGCCACAAACGAACAAGTTCATGCTTTACTTGTGCACTTGCCAGTAGCGGGCCGCGCCTCGGAAAAATCCAGCTTCATTGCCGCCCAGAAACGTAAGCATTGCTTCTGTATCCGAAGACTTGGAAAGCGCGTGCAATTCTTCTAGGTCCCTTTTCAGGGCCTTGAGCATTTCCACCAGAAGACCAAACACGGCGTTTTCTTGCCAGGTTTCGGGTCCGGGGGTGGTCGACCAAGGTGCGCTCAGCAACGGTGTATTTTGTGGATCTCGAAGTTTCTGCACCGCTCGATCCCGAGAAGATCCGTCGATGCGAGATCGTCCCGTCAGCGCGCTCGTGATGACTTCGCGCATTCCGGCGTACCACCACCGAACGGCCTGACGCGGAGACGTGTCTTGGTGTTGCCGCGCTGCCACCAGCAGTCGAACCAGGGTTGCTTGTTCGACGGCAGTGGGGGGGCTCGTTTGCGGTGGAATCACAATGCACACGTGTCGGCCGGAAGGCGTCCACGACCCTTCGGGTTCCGGGGCGCGTCCAAGTTCTTGGGCAGCGCTTCGGTACGCCGCATCGCTCTGGGTTCGTGCCACCACAACACGGGTGGTGCTGACGGGTCGCTGAACCCCAAATGAGGCCAATTCCAAATCCACGGCCCGCAGCAGATCACTGGGTGCGTTTTCCAATGTGAGTCCCTCAATCTCACCAAGAGTGAGCCGAAGCCGCCCGAAGGCCGCGTCCTGATCGGGTCCCGTGCCGAACCCGGCCTGCCATGGGGTCGGTGGCCACGGGGGTGATTCGGGCCAGGTGGGTTGGCCTCCCAAACGGGCCGCGCCATCCTCAATCCGCAGTCGGAGGCGGGTTTGGTTGGCCTCGAATTTCAAATCGTTCAGCCGGGCCCGCAGGCTGGGATCGCGAACGGTGGCCATGCGAATGGCTCGATCGGCGACTTCGTTGGCGTTTTCCCAACGGTCCGACCACCCCAAAATGGATTGAGCAAACGCAAGGCTGGTGTGGGGCGGCTCGGCCTCGAGCAGCGGTTGGGCCAGCGCCCAAGCGTCGTTTGGATCGATTTGCCCCCATGGGAACAAGCCCTCAATGGTTTGCAGCCCAGTGGGTTGAATCGATTCGACTCGAATTTGGCGGGTGCGAGGACCAAAGTCCGCCACATCCAGTACCCCAGGAACGACAGGGGGTTCCGTCAGTTTGGCAGCGTGGAGGATGACCAAGGTGAAATATTGCATACGGAAAGGTTCCAAGATGCTCAAAAACGGCTCACGCGGGCCGATTTCTGAACCGACAACCGATGGTACGACGGTTGCGTACTGTTCTGAGCGGCGAAGGCCGTTCCTCAGCTCGGGCGTGCCTCAGGCTGGAAAGGTATTTGAAGATGTTTGAACGATTCACAGACCGAGCCCGCAAAGTGATGTCTCTTGCCCAGCAAGAAGCCCAGCGCTTTAACCACGAGTACATCGGGACCGAACACGTCCTGTTGGGCTTGGTGAAAGAAGGCAGTGGCGTTGGGGCCAATGTGCTCAAGCGCTTGTCCATCGATCTGCGGAAGGTTCGCATCGAAGTGGAAAAATTGGTGAAGGCCGGTCCTGAGATGGTGACCTTGGGCAAGCTGCCCTTGACTCCTCGGGCCAAGAAAGTCATCGAGTATGCGATTGACGAAGCTCGAAGCTTGAACCACAACTATGTCGGCACCGAACACCAACTGCTGGGCTTGCTCCGTGAGCAAGACGGTGTGGCCGCCCAGGTTTTGATGAACCTTGGTTTGAAGCTCGAAGAAGTCCGGGAAGAAGTTCTTGGTCTCTTGGGCGCTTCCATGGAAGACGGTGAAGACATCGACGCCGACGAACTCGAAGAGGGTGAAGAAGGCGAAGCTGCTGGCGCTGCTCCCAGCGGTCGTCCTCGTGCCGGCAAGAGCCGCACTCCGGCCTTGGACAACTTCGGCCGCGATCTCACCGAGCTGGCCAAGAAGAACGAACTGGATCCGGTCATTGGCCGGGCCAAAGAGATTGAGCGTCTGGTGCAAGTGCTCTGCCGTCGCACCAAGAACAACCCCGTGCTCCTCGGTGAAGCTGGCGTGGGCAAGACGGCTGTCGTGGAAGGTTTGGCCCAGCGCATCGTCTCCGAAGAAGTGCCGGATCTGCTGCACGACCGCCGCGTGGTGGTGCTTGACCTGGCCATGATGGTGGCGGGTACGAAATACCGCGGTCAGTTCGAAGAACGCATCAAAGCGGTGATGAATGAAGTTCGCCGTGCGGGCAACATCATCTTGTTCATCGATGAGCTCCATACCCTGGTGGGTGCTGGTGGTGCCGAAGGTGCGATTGACGCATCCAACGTCTTGAAGCCAGCGATGGCACGGGGCGAGATCCAGTGCGTGGGTGCGACCACGTTTGACGAGTACCGCAAGTACATCGAGAAGGACGCCGCGCTTGAACGCCGGTTCCAGTCGATCGCGGTTGAACCACCCAATGAGGAAGACACCCTCGCCATTCTCAAGGGGTTGCGTGGCCGTTACGAGCAGCACCACAAGGTTGACTTCACCGATGACGCCCTCCGGGCCGCGGTTGAATTGTCTGGTCGCTACATGAGCAACCGAGTCCAGCCCGACAAATCGATCGATGTGATCGATGAATCCGGCGCTCGCGTGCGCTTGAAGACCATGCGTAAGCCACCCGACTTGGCCGACCTCGAAGCCGAGATCGAAAAGCTTTCGGTCGCGAAGGACGAAGCCGTTCGCAACGCCGACTACGAAAAGGCCGCGGAGATCCGTGACCAGGCGGAAGCCCTGCGAAAGCAAAAGGAAGATGCCCAAACCCAGTGGCGTGAGCAGTTGCAAGATTCTGCCGGCACCGTCGATGCCGATGTGATCGCGGAAGTCATCTCCAAGATGACCGGTGTGCCACTGACCCGTCTTTCCCAAGGCGAAGCCGAGCGTTTGTTGAGACTCGAAGACGAACTGCACCGCAAGGTGGTCAGCCAGCACGACGCGGTAACCGCGGTGTCCAAGGCCATCCGCAAGGGCCGCGCCGGTCTCAAAGATCCAAACCGACCCATGGGTTCGTTCCTCTTTGTCGGACCTTCTGGCGTGGGCAAGACGTTGCTTTCCAAAGCCCTCACGGAATTCATGTTCGGTGACACCGAGCACATGATCCACTTGGACATGTCTGAGTACATGGAGAAGCACTCCGTGTCCCGTCTGGTCGGAGCGCCTCCCGGATACGTCGGTTACGAAGAAGGTGGTCAACTCACCGAACAAGTGCGTCGCAAGCCGTACTCGGTGGTCCTGCTCGACGAAGTTGAGAAGGCCCACCCGGACGTCTTCAACATGATGTTGCAAATCATGGAAGAAGGCCACCTCACCGATTCGTTCGGCCGCAAGGTGGACTTCCGAAACACCGTGGTGATCATGACCTCGAACATCGGGGCCGACATCATCAAGGGTGGTTCGTCCTTCGGCTTCGGTCGTCGGGATGAGACGCCGGATTACGACGGCATGAAGAAGACCCTCATGGGTCAAGTCGAGAAGTTCTTTCGTCCGGAGTTCATCAACCGTCTTGATGACGTGATCGTCTTCCGTCCGCTGAATCGTGAAGACCTCACTTCGATCATTGACTTCGAACTCAAGAAGGTGCGCGAGCGTCTGGAGATGCGAGGCCTTGACCTCGAGCTCGACGATGCCGCCAAAGAATTCTTGATGGAGAAGGGGTACAACCCCGACTACGGGGCCCGTCCACTCCGCCGTGCGATTGGTTCGTTTATCGAAGATCCGTTGGCCGAATCGATCTTGTCGGGTGAATACCTCGAAGGTCAAACCATCGAAGTCACCCGCAAGGAAGATCAGGAACACTTGTACTTCACCGCCACCGGTGAACCAACCAAGGCTCCTGAGTCCAGCGCTGAACCCAAGCCTGAGGCCACGGAAGATACTGAGGCCTCGGCTGAAGCTTCCAGCGATGGCGCTTCCGCCTAAGGCCCTCCAACATTTGGAACCCACCACCCCGAGCTTCGGCTCGGGGTTTTTTGTTACCGCACGGAAGCCAAACGGATGCCGAAGTTCTCTACGACCAAGATCACTTCCTTGATCTTGAGTTTGGCTTCGCGCACGGTTTGGGGCCAGAGTCGTATCCGCAAGGCGTTTGGTCCGGCCGAGTCCATGATGACTTCATGGGTGCCGAGGCCCGCGATCATTCGATTGAGGGTACGGGCCATGTTGACCCGCTTACGCTCCATCTCGATCTTGAAAGCATCGCGTCCTTCGGCCTGGCTGTCGTACGTCAGCCGAGTCTGTTCGGCGAGCACTTGGTCCCACATAACATCCCAACGCTTGCTTTGGAGGCATTGCAGAATCACCGCCAGCATTTCTTCGGGGGTGCGAGCATCGATCTCGATGCTTCCGTCTTCTTTCTCAATCCAAGGAGATCGCCGCGGACCAACGGGTGCCCCAGGATCACCCTCCTCGGGATCGGCGTTGTACAGCACCACCGTGCCGTCTTCACGCACCACCCGGTCGGGAACCTCGCCACCCCAGTTGGCGTAGTACTCCGGACGTTTGCGGTATTCGACGGTGTACGTCTCGCACCCGGCGATGGCCCCGATCAGGATGGAAAGAAGCACGACACGCACAGGGCACGATGGTACGCTCGGAACCACTGTGATCCCACCTCCTGATGGACTTCCGCCGGTGTTGCACGCCGATGAACGGCTTCTGGTCTTTGACAAGCCAAGTGGCCTCCTGTCGGTGCCTGGTATTGGGCCAGAGAAGGCGGATTGCTTGGTCGCCCGAGCCGAAGTGGAATACCCCGGGGCGCGGATTGTCCATCGGCTGGATCGAGACACGTCGGGCGTGATCGTGCTGGCTCGGGATGCTGAAGCCCACCGGCAACTCTCCGTGGCCTTCCAGGAACGCCAAACGAGCAAGCGCTACCTGGCGTTGGTTTCCAAGGTGCCCGAATCCGCTTCCGGGGTCATCGACTTCCCCATGCGGAAAGACATGTGCCGCCCTCCCCGTCAAGTGATTGACTGGCGGGCCGGGCGTGCCTCCACCACCCGGTGGTCTTTGTTGGAGGCGGGGGACGAAGCGGCTTTGTTGTCCTTGGAACCCGTAACCGGCCGCACCCACCAGTTGCGGTTGCACCTTGCGGTGTCTGGCCATCCCATTTTGGGTGACGATTTGTACGCCACGGGCACGGCCCGCGAGGATGATCGCCTCATGCTGCACGCGGCTGAGCTGACCGTGCCGCATCCCGACGATGGACGCCCCGTGCGCTTCGCGGCGAACTCTCCGTTGCCCGCTCCGTAATATGAAGCCATGAACCGACCGGTCCTTTTGGCTTGGGGAGCCTCCATTGTCCTGCACATGATGCTGGCGGTGTGGTTTGTTCGGTCTCAGGTTGGGGTACGACCGGCACCGCCAATCATTCCTCTCGGTCGCACGATCACCGATGCTTCGGGCACGGACTGGATCGCGTGGGAGCAGTGGGAAATCATGAACGCACGCGAATCGCTGGTCAGCCAAGCGGCCTTCACCACCAACGCACCGAATTCCGTGCCGTCTGAAATCGTGGCCGAGGGCACCACCCTGGCCAATGCAATTTTGGCCGAAGCCGCCCGCCGGGCGGAAAGCGCCACTCCGGTCGATCCCAACTTGCAAGTGCCGTTGACTTTGGAAGGTTCGATGCCTTTGCCATCGGACCGGCCCAACCCCGATGCCACACCTCAAGCACCGAGTGAAGAAGGGGGGGATGCCGCCGATGGTGGTGGTGGTGCGGACCCACAAGTGCCCGACCCATCGCCCGAGCCCGATGAGCCCGCTCGCCCGGGTCCGCTGGATACGCCCGCGGTGGTCAAGATTGATGTGGATGCCCAAACTTTGCAGCAAGGCAGTCCGGCGCCGGCCGAAGGCATGGAGCTTCGTCCACGCCGCTTGGAACTCAACCTCACCCAGCGGCTGCGGCAGGTGAAGCAAAATCCCATCATCGGTTTTGTCTTTGGACCACCTGATGATGAAGGTCTCTCCAAGCCCAGCGAGGTCTTTGTCATTCGCTCCAGTGGTGATTCTGACATTGATGCCAGCTTGCGCACCAATGGATACCGCTGGCGGGCGACGGGCGAAAAGCTTGACGAACTTGAGGAAGGTCAGACCGCACAGATCGACGTGCGAATCTTGCTACGGCGGCGTTAGAAGGCGTTCTTCAGCCCGTCCATGCTTGCATCGCACACAGGATCCCACCGCAGTGGGGACAAGCTGGCCTGCCCGGCATTGAGAGCTTCCACATCGCTTCCTGGTTCGACTTCGCGGAATGAAATGCCGCTGCCCAGAATCCAGTAATAGTCCTCGCCCCACGGAGTATCACGCCGTTCGTAGCGGCTGTCGTGCACCGATCGATTGACGCGGCAGACGGACAGCGGCATGACGGGGGTGTCGTCGGTGCGTATCGGTGGAAGGTTGAGGTTCAGAACGGTGCCGGCCTGCGCTTGCGCGATGAGTTGGGGCAACCAGGTGTCGGTGATATCAGCAGCGCGAGCAAAGTTCGGCGGGCCACCACCCAACATCAGACTTACTGCAATGGCCGGGACGCCATGGAAGGCGGCTTCCATCGCCGCCGCGACCGTGCCCGAGTAGGCCACGTTGACCCCGGCGTTGGCGCCGGCGTTCATGCCCGAGACCACAAGGTCGGGCAACTCGACGCCGGTCCGGCGGGGATACAAACTGCGCAACCCCAGCCGCGTGCAGTCGGCGGGACGGCCGGCGACCGCCAAGTGCGTGCCGTGTCCGGGGATCTCTTGTTCGCTAACCAAAAGTGGACGCGAAAACGAAAGACTGTGGCTGGTGGCCGATTGTCCGTCGGCCGGGGCGACGACCGTGACGTCACCGTGGCGTTCGAGCACCGAAAGCAGGGCCTGCAGGCCCGGGGCATCGATGCCGTCGTCGTTGGTCAGCATGATTCGCATGGTGGTGTTGGTCCAGTTCTTGGTCAGTCGGGCATCAGGGCGATTTCGCGACCGTCTTCCAAGTCACGCAGCTTCCACGGAAAGGTGCGCAGGATGCGTTCGGTCACAAACCACGCAATTTCGGACTCCACGTGGGTCAGCATCATCTGCTGCACTTCGCCGTCCATTTCCATGGGTTCAATGGTCACGCCAGGTCCATAGAGCACCGTGCCCTCGGGAGTTTGGGGGTGGATGTTCATGGTGCCCAGATCGTCGGCGATTTGGGATCGCGTGCCCATTGGTTCCAAGGTGGCCCCTTCAGAGTGCTTCGCGATGACTTGGTATTGGCGTCCCATGTGTTCAGTCTAATCCCGGCATGCCGGAGGGGGCAGCGGGGCGCCCCGGGCCGCCACGATCTGTTGCACTCCGTCTTCGTCCATCCAGGGCAGTTCTCGCAGCTTGTTCAAGAGCCGCTCGGGGAACGGGCGATCTTCGCGTTCAAATCGGGGGCGAGATTTCCAGCGTTGGTGCACCCACATGTGTTGGTCGGGGGCCATCAAGATCATCTTTTCCAGCGCCCGCTGGATGCGGGCCGCCAGATAGAAATCGGGGTCGGGGGCATCGGACCAGTCGCTCGGTTCGATCACATCCGAGATGCGGATGCGGTACTTCAGCTGGGTGTCGGAGTCCCGCAGGGCGATGCCGGCAACGACGGGGGCGTTGAACCGCCGGGCCAAGAAGCCGATGGATTTGTACGTGGAAGCCAGCCTGCCAAAGAACGGCACGAACATGCCTTTGCCTCCGGCATTCTGATCGGCCACGAAGCCCAGCCGCGCGCCTTCTTGCAAAAGCTCTTGCATGCGGTCGCCGCTGCCCCACTTCACGATGATTTGGGTGCCGGAAGCTTCTCGTTCTCGGCGCAGCCAGCGATCGATGTATTGGTTGTCGATGGGGCGAGCGAGCGCGTGGACAGGTAAGTCAATCATGGCCAGCCAGTGGG
>CALDQF010000296.1 GCA_937911845.1 uncultured Phycisphaera sp.
TCCCACCGATCCAATGGGTCAACGACCGCCACAGCAGCAACGGGCGCGGAACAGTGTCGAGGTCAGGAATAATGGTCGCCCCGGTGGTGGTGAGGCCACTCATGGATTCAAACAGGCAGTTCACCGGATGAAGCAACACATGCTCATCGATTCCGGCCAAACGCGGCCAAATCACGAACGGTAAAGCGGCGAAAATGCAGGCCACGAACCAGGCCAAACCCACCAAGGCCAGCACTTCACGGTTGCGAAGATCAAGTTCCCGCTCGCCTTGTTCATCGCGAGGACTTCCGCCGATTTTGAGCCGCACCAGCCCCGCAATCCCCGAGGCCGCCAACCCAGAAAGCAGCAGGGCCACCGATGCATCTCGCGCAGCACCGGATCCGGTCGTGGGAACACTTTGGTCCGATTCTGGGCTAATGATCCAAACATCAAAAAAGCCCCAGAATGCCGCGGCCATCATGGCCAAGCCCACCAAAGTGACCATGTGCGTCAAGGGCCGGAGTATCTGCTCGGGTCTCAACCTGGGGATCCACTTTCAATGAAGGTGGAAGGGATTTCATCTTCCAACTCGGACCGGCCCACCACCAGCAGTTGATCGCCGGCCCCCAACGGTTCGTCGGATCGGGCAAAATCCCAAACATTGTCTCGGCAACGGGCCAAGACGATGAACCGACCGGAAAGCCCGGCGGACGTCAAATCCAGGCCGGCCAAAGGTGAGCCTTCGGGCAGTCGAATGCGCCATCCCGAAATGCCTTCCATGAATTTCCCTGGAATTCGGCTCACATTTTCTTCGTTCAGCAACTCTTGGATTTCTCGGGCCGCCACGGTTCTGGGCACCAGCACTTTGGTGATGCCCAGTGCCTTGCCAAGGTGTTCAAAGTTTGCCGATTTCACCACCGCCACGGTGTTGGGCACACCTCGTGAGTGCGCAGTTGAACTGGCCAAGAGGTTGTGTTCATCACTTTCGGTCAACGAGACAAAAGCATCGGCTTTGTCAATTTCGGCTTCATCAAAGACCGCACGATCGGTGGGGTCGGCTTGTTCGACATCGATGTGATCGAACGCGTCGGCCATGGCGTGGGCGGCTTTGGGATCGGGATCAAAGACGGTGATGTGCCACGGCGTACCTTCAAGAGCCTCGCACAACCGGCGGGCCATCTGGCTGGAGCCACCGATGACGAGGCGCTTTGCCCGGGCTCGTTCGCCTTCGATTGTGCGGCGGGCCGATTCAAACGTATCGGTGGGACCGGCCAAGAGGATTTTGTCACCCGGCTTCAATTCGGTTCCGGGGCCTGGAAATATCGATTCTCCCGCCCGGCGGAGCGCGACCACCCGGGCCCCGCCAGGAAGTTCAAGATCTCTCAGCTTCTGTCCAACCGTTGCGGTATTGGAGAGTTCGATCGATTGCACCGAGACCACGCCTCCGGTTCCTTGCTCCAGTCGCACTGCCCCGGGATTGCGGAGTTGTCCAACGATCGATCGGACGGTGACTTCTTCGGGGCACAACAGGTGGGTGGCTTGAAAAATCGATCGAATGTCGGACGCTTCCCGCATGAACCGTTCGTCGTGGATGCGAACGATGGTCCGCAGGGGTGGTCGGTTCGGACCGCTTTGTTTGCGGTGCATCGTGCTGGCCAAGTCCGAAGCGATCAGATTGGCTTCATCCCGCGCGGTGGCCGCGACCAAAAGATCGAAGTCTTTGATCCGTAGCTCTTCGTAAGAACTTGGAAGGGTGCACGACCCAACGAAATAGGAGACATCAAACTGATTGGCCAGATTTTCCAATCGGCTTCGGTTGGTGTCCAAGACGGCCAGCTCGTGCTCGCCAAGTCGTAGGAGTCGTTCTACGGCATGCCAGCCGACATCCCCGGCTCCGCATACAAGAATCTTCATCTCGAACCTCCCGAGTGAGGTGTTAATTTACTCAATCTGCGCGTTCAACGAGCATCGAGACCGCATTGCCTCCACCCAGGCAGAGGCTGGCCACGCCACGCGTGCCACCAGTGCGGATCAATCCGTGAATCAGGGTGACCAGAACTCGGGCTCCAGAAGCACCAATGGGGTGCCCCAAGGCGATGCCGCCCCCCGAGATGTTGAGTTTCTCGTCTGGGATGCCCAGAGCCCGTTGATTCATCAACACTTGGGCCGCGAAGGCTTCGTTGATTTCAAACAAATCAATGTCATCCACCGAGAGGTCCTGCCGCTCGAGCAAGGCGGCCACACCTGCAGCAGGGGCGGTAAAAATTGCTTCGGGTGAGACCCCGACCGTCCCGTGACCCACAATTTTGGCCAGTGGCTTGACGCCAAGTTCCTCCGCTGCCTCTTTGGAAGCCACCACGAGAGCGGCCGCGCCATCGCTGATTTGGCTGGCGTTGCCAGCCGTGACCGAGCCTTCAGGATCAAAGGCTGGACGGAGTTTGGCAAGGCCATCGGCCGACGAATCGGCCCGCACGCCTTCATCGACACCAACACCACCTTCGGGTCCCGGAACTTTTCGGTTTCCGACTTCCGCACCAGTAAAGACCCGCGTTTCCGTGTCGAAATGACCGGCGGCGGCTGCCGCGGCGGCTTTTTGGTGGGACCGTGCAGCGAAAGCATCTTGGTCTTCGCGCGAAATATTGTGTTCGTTGCTGATCCATTCCGCTGCGTTGCCCATGGCCCAGCCCTTGAAGGCACAGGTCAGTCCATCGGCTTGCATGTGGTCCGCAAAAGTTGCCGGGCCAAACTTCGCGCCGGGACGGATCAACCCCGTGTGTGGTGCACGCGTCATGTTCTCCGCGCCGCCGCAGAGAACCACACGGGCATCTTGGCACCGAATCGCACGATCGGCTTGCATGGCCGCTTCCAACCCGGAGCCGCATACTTTGTTGATGGTCATGGCGGTGACGTGGTCTGAACAGTCTGCCCCCAAGGCGATCTGCCGGGCGGGGTTCTGTCCCAAGCCAGCTTGCAGAACACAGCCCATCAAGGCTTCGTCAACGACTGAGGGATCGATGCCCTCCAAGGCCGTCGCCGCAACTTTGGATCCGAGATCGGTAGCGGGGGTGTTGGAGAATCCGCCCAAAAAGCGGCCGATGGGGGAGCGAACAGCGGAGAGAATTACGGTTTCGGACATGGACCCATTCTATATCCGGCGGGATCCGTAGGATCTGCGGCGTGGAACGCCCCCCAAAATACACCGCTGACAACCTGACAACCATCCAGAGCTTCATCCTTCAGGAGGCGCGGCGGCACCCCAATGCCTCGGGAGAGTTCAGTTGGCTTCTTTCGGCCATTGCCTTGGCGGGGAAGGTGATCGCGGCCAAAATTCGTCGGGTTCATTTGGATCCGGTGTTGGATATCGGCGGCGACAACGTCCACGGTGAGCAACAAAAGCCGATGGACCTCGTGGCCAACGAGATCATCATTCGTTGCTTGGGCGACCGGACAGACTTGGGTTTGTTGGGTTCGGAAGAAGAGGCCGAACCGGTGCAACTTCGAAGTGCAGAGGAGGGGGGCAAGTATTCGGTGCTGTTTGATCCCCTCGACGGTTCGGCCAATCTTGGCTTGGGGGTCGGCGTGGGCACCATCTTCTCGATCCTTCGGCACGAACAGGCGCTCGATGCGGAGGCGCCTCACCTGCAAATTGGTCGCAAGCAGGTGGCGGCGGGCTACATCTTGTACGGCCCCTCTACGGTTTTGGTGTTGTCTACCGGACGAGGGGTCCACATGTTCTCTCTCGATCCTGCCATGGGTGCATTTGTTTTGGTTCGGCCGGACTTAAAGATTCCTTCCGGTGGCAAGACCTACAGTCTCAACGAAGCCAACGCCGACAGCTTCGGTCCGGGTTGGCACGATTGGCTTTCCGGCTGTCGGCGTACTGGTTGGCGCAGTCGCTACATCGGATCCATGGTGGCGGATGTGCATCGCACGTTGCTTGAAGGTGGCGTCTTTGCCTACCCACCAACGGCTCGGCACTCCGAAGGCAAACTCCGTCTGATGTACGAAGCCAATCCCATGGCTTTTCTCATCGAGCAGGCTGGGGGCCGCGGCGATACCGGCGAAGGCTCCATCTTGGACATCAAGCCAACCCATGTTCACCAAAGGGTGCCAGTGATCTTGGGGGATCCGGTGGGCGTGGATCAATTGCTAAAGACCCTTCGACGTTAGTATTCGCGACATGACCTACCAGGACCTGCCCCGCAACACCAACCAAGCCCTCGGCATCGCGGAGTACGCCATCGAATTTATGAAAAATGGTGATCCCACCGTTGACGTTTTGGACCGTACTGCACTTTTTCATGCTGATGCGTGCTTGTGTGGCGTGTCAGCTTTGGCAATGAACACCAACGCTCCCAAGGTCCTTCGAGAAGAAGCGTTGAGTTATCCCGCCAGCGGGGGGGCGACGGTTTTTGGAGATGCCACCTCGGTGTCTCCCGAGAAAGCCATCTTGGCCAACTGTTCGGCGGTGCGTGAATGGGATTCCAACGGTACCAACTTTGGCTACCGACCAGAGCTTGGTCATGTTGCCGGTGAGTTCGGTCACAACGATTTCTACGCGGTGCCCGTTGCCGCGGCGCAAGTGATGGGTCTTGATGGTGCGGCGGCATTGCGGGGCATGGTGTTGCATGACGAAATCCGTGGGCGTTTGGCTGAGGTCTTTAGCCTGAAGACCTACAAAATCGATCACGTGGTTCACGGTGCCATTGCATCTGCCGCCGTTTGGGGGGCAATGAGCGGAGCGTCGGCCGAGGAGATTGAGTCGGCCATCGGAATGGTTGTCGCACACTTCATCCCTTGGCGTGCCATCCGCGCCGGAAAGCAACTTTCCGATTCCAAAGGGGCTTCCGCAGCGATCAGTTCCGAGGTGGCTATCACGGCCATGCGTCGATCGATGGCAGGATTTTTGGGGCCAAAAGATATTTTCCGAAACCCAGAGTCCATGTTCCGACAGTTCGAATCCACCGATGGCGACAGCCCCTTTGACCTGAGGTTGTCCCTAAGCGGTGATGACTTCGCCGTGATGGGCATGCACTTCAAGTTGGGGCTGTACGAGCACCAGTCCGCGG
>CALDQF010000297.1 GCA_937911845.1 uncultured Phycisphaera sp.
GGGCGGACATGCCTTCAACGAGGATTCACCACCATGCCCCGCCGGTGACGCTGCACGAGAAAGGCTTGATGCCAATGTCGACTGTTCAAACCCTGGTTGATTCCGGAATTCACTTCGGCCAACGCCGTACCAACTGGAATCCGAAAATGGCTCGCTTCATCTTTGGCGAGCGCAACAAAATTCACATCATCGATATCCGAGAGACCTTAAAAGGTCTGCTCCTCGCCCAACGCTTCATTGAGCAAGTTGTGGCCTCGGGCAAAGACGTCTGCTTCGTCGGCACCAAGCGTCAAGCCAAAGACTCCATCGCCAAATACGCCACCGAAGTTGGCATGCCATTTGTCAATGAACGATGGCTCGGTGGCATCCTCACCAACTTCCGCACCATTCGTGATCGCTTGGGTCGCCTGGAAGAACTCGACCGCTTGGTGGAATCCGGAGAAATCGACACCTACTCCAAGAAGATGGCCAGCCAATTGATGCGCGAGCGACGCAAGATCACCCGCAACCTTGATGGCATTCGCACCATGGAGAAAATGCCTGGCGTCTTGATGGTGGTTGATGTCAGCCGCGAGACCAACGCGTTGCGAGAAGCAAGATCATTGGGCATCCCAACCATCGGCTTGGTCGATACCGACGGCGATCCCGATTTGGTCGACATTGCCATCCCGGGCAACGATGATTCGATCCGTGCGGTCGAAGCCATCCTTCGTGAGCTCTGCGCTTCCATCAGCCGCGGCAAGGGGCAACGAACCGCCCAAGCCGAGGGTGATGACACAGCCGCCGCCGCGACCACGGGCGACGATGATGCCGCACCAACCCGACGACGTCGTTCCAATCGGTCCAGCTTCCGTTCTGACGACGGCAGCGCTCCTGCGGCCGAAGCCCCAGCCACCGAAGGCTGAACACGTACCCCATTCGTTCCTCGAACACCCCACGTATCCACACCAAGGAATCCAACTGTGAGTTTCACTGCCGCTGACGTGAAAGCCCTCCGGGAAAAAACCGGCCTGGGCATGATGGACTGCAAAAAAGCCCTCACCGAACACAACGGTGACGCTGCCGCCGCCGAAGAATGGTTGCGCGAGCAACGCAAAGGCAAAATGGACGAGCGGACCGAGCGTGCCGCTGGCGAAGGACGCATTGCCGTCCGCACCGGTGACAACTGGGCCGCCATGATCGAAGTCATCACCGAAACCGACTTCACCGCCCGCAACGATGATTTTGTCGCCATGGTGGACAAAGTCGCCGATCATGCGATGAACAGTCCCGCTGGCTGCATCACCGCAACTGACGAGATGACCAAGACGATCGATGACATGCGAATTGTGACCGGCGAGAACATGAGCTTCTCCCGTGGCATCAAATTGGAAGGCGGCAACTTCGGGGTGTACATCCACCACGACGACAAGCGTGCTGTCATCCTTCAGTTTGATGGCGATCTTGATGCTGACTCTGCCAAAGGCATCTGCCAGCACATCACTTTCCACGATCCGATTGGCATCGATGAGACCTCCGTCTCCGCCGACAAGATCGAAGAGATCCGGGCCGCCGCCATCCAAGAAGCGGAAGAATCTGGCAAGCCCACCGAAATCGCCCAAAAAATGAGCGAAGGCAAAGTTCGCAAGTACTTGGAAGAGAACACCCTCATCCATCAGAAATACGTGCTGGACGAATCCAAGAAGATTAAAGAAGTACTTGGCGGCGCCACCGTCAAGACCTTCGTCCGCTACACCTTGGGCGGCTGATCTTCTGAACGACACCGTATTTTGCGGGACGCTTCGGCGTCCCGCTTTTTTGTTTCCCGTACGCTTTCGCCATGACTTCCCCCGATGTTCTGGCCGCTCTTCGTCTCATGGAGGGTGGGCGACTCCGCGAAGCCGCCCTCAAACTCAAGAAAATCCGTCAAGGACAACCCGACGCCAGTGAAGTCTTGCAGGCCGAGGCCATGGTGGCCATGCGGCGAGGTGATTTCGGAACCGCAGAGAACGCGTGCGCGGCTTGGGGCCAATGCATGCCAGACCAGCCCTTGCCCAAAGCCAGATTGGGCACGGCCCAATTGCACCAAGGCCGCTTTGACGACGCTCGATCCACCCTCGATCAAGCACTGGTGGACCACCCTGGTGACCCGCACCTCAATCGGGCCCGAGCAGAATTGGCCGAACGTGAAGGCCACCCCGAAGATGCCTGGCAGCGGCTGGAACCTCTGCGTGAACACGAAGATCCGGGCATCCGCGCTGAAGCAGCCCGAGTCGCGCTGTCGGCTGGGCATGCGGAGGTCGCACAGGCTGGAGCAGAGTCGTTGCTGCGTGACACCGCAGTGCCGACGATCGTGCATCGAAGGGCGGCCTTTGTTCGCGCTCGCGCTTTGGAGGCCCAAGACCAACTGGATCTGGCGTGGAATGCGTACGTGGCCGCCAACCGAATTGGCGCCCGGCCGTTCAATCCAGATGCCTACGACGAATACGTCAATCAAATCATTGCGGCTTCCCCTTCCGCGCCCAGCGGAGACCGAGAACCCTTGGCCGAAGACGTGGTTCTCATTGTGGGTTCCCCCAGAACCGGATCCAGCTTGCTGGAGCGGATTCTCGACGCCCACGCCGATGCCCAAGGACTTGGGGAAATTTCATTGGGGGGAGAATTGCTTCAGCACCTTCCCGCCGATGGCCAAAAGCCATGGTTCAGCCGAGCCCACCACCTGAGTCCAGCGGTCCAAACCAAACTGCGTGACCTGTACCTTTCTCCACTTCGTGAGCTGTCACCCAACGTCACAAAACGGGTGGACAAAAACCTCACCAACTTGGCCCGGCTTGGCTTGTTGGGACAACTTCTCCCTGGGGCCACCGCGTTGGTCTGCCAACGCGATCCCATCCCCTGTGGACTGTCATGCTTTGTGCAAGATCTTTCCACCGCTGGCTTCCCTTGGTCGAGTCAACCCAATCACATT
>CALDQF010000298.1 GCA_937911845.1 uncultured Phycisphaera sp.
TTAACCAGGGCGTTGTTATTACACTGAACAACACGGTGGTATTGGTGTTGAAAATGAGCGGGCCATTCAACGCACGATTCTGGAAATTGCCATGCCAGAATCCTCATTTGCCTTTGTGCTCCAGTCGGATCTGGTTGAAGCTCCAGCAGAAGCTGTGCAACGGTCGAATAGCCCTCTTTTTCAAGCGCAAACCAGCGAAGAGATCATTGTGGAGTTCCGGAAAAAAGAGGAGGAGCGCCGCCAAGCTGAACTGGAAGAAGAAAGAAGATTGGTTGAGGAAAAAGCTCAACGGGACCGGGAAGAAGAAGAACGTCGACTGGCCCTCGAAGAAGAGCGGCGTCAAGAAGAAGAAAATCGACGCTTGGCTGAAGAGTTGAAGATAAAAGAACAACAAGAGTTGGATCGTCAAAAAGAACTTCTTCAAATGGAGGAAGAGCGCCGACAATTGAAAGAGCAGCAGGGTGACCAAACCGAAGTCAAAGACGCCCCGAGTGCTTCAACTCCTTCTGGAGAAGAGGAGGTTGAGGCACCTCAGGGAGAATCGGGTTCGGGCGAGGAGAAAAAGGTGTGGGATGGTGTCCCGGTTACTCTTCCTGAGGCCTGGTTGGCGTTGGAATCGGCGTGGAAAGCCATGGTGAAGGGGCCAATTCTTGAAGCAGAGCCCAAACCTTTGCGGGTGGAGTTTGAGTCTCTTGCAAACCAGACCGACAATGAGGTTATTTCAAGCCAAGCCAAAAGGTTGGTTGAGGCCATCGATCTCTTCGCGTTGATTCAAACGGAAGAGCAGAAATTTATCGAACTCCAGGCTCGGCTGGGACAACTGGAGAGTGATGTCGCAGCTCGACAGAAATTGGTTTTGAGTCGCACAGATTTGGATTTCGTAGGTGTCCTGTCGACCTCTAAGGCCTACGACGGGAAACCTGGGGCCAATGGGCAACCTCGGCCCCTTCTCCTTCGCCTGCGGGATCCTGTTTCCCAGAGGACCGTGGTTTATATCAACCCCAAAGGCCCCTTGAGTGAGCAACTGTGGCAACTTTCTCGGAACCAAGCCGTGATTGGAATCTCTGGAACTCGGGGAGAAAACCTACTTGGTATCCCGCAACTCCAAGCGGTCGGCACCCTTGAAGTGTTGGGTGGCAAATAAGGAGCCTTCGTGTTCAGCTTGTGAGTTGTACAATGGCGATTCGACATTTGGGGCGTTAGCTCAATTGGGAGAGCACTGCTTTTGCAAGGCAGGGGTTATGGGTTCGAGTCCCATACGCTCCACTTCAGGTGGATTCTTGTTGATTCAACCACACATCCCACCGAACCATCTTTGATTCAACTTGATGGTGAGGTGCTTCCTCCAACGCGGGGGAAGCATGTTTTGGTCTTTTGACCACCATCCTTTTTGCGTGCTCTCGAACCCAAAGAAATAAATCATTTTGGTCCAAATCCTCGCCCGCAATTGTCTGAAGAAGTTGGGCCCGACGGGGTGGTGCTGCTTTTGATTTTTTAGGGGGGTACATAGGGTCAACATAAACCGCGTCAAATGCCCGAAGAAAAGATGAGCCAACGTCTCTTGCATCCCCAAGTTGCAGGCGAACATTGTCTGAAATGGCTGTGGAATACAAAGGGTCTAGTGCTGCCCTTCCAAGTGCATCTTGTAAAAGGGCATAGATAATGGGGTGACGCTCACGACATTCAACCTGGTAGCCCATTCCAGCCAAGAGGCTGGTGTCGGCACCAAATCCTGAAGTCAAATCAAGAACCCGATCGGATTGACGCCCAACCGCACGTGCCAATGGTTGTTTTCGAGAAACATTCCCCGCGCCGGTTCGAATGTCCATGGTTGTGAAATCAACGACGAATGCCGGTTGGTCCCACCGCTTGGGTTCATGAATACCCAACCCATATTCGTTTAAAACCAAGAGTGCGTCGTGGTTGGGGTCGCCCTCCGCGACACAGTGATCTAAAAAGAGGAGTGATTTGGCATGGTCTAAGTATTGGGCTTCAGGAGGTGGGAAAACGAAATTCACGGTTGGGCCACGAGATAGGCAATCCACCCTTGGCACGCTTCGCCGACCTTGGTTTGTTTGAATTCCCCATCACCCTCTCCCTCTTCGTCACCCTCCTCAATGGTTCCTTCCCAGTACACATTGACAGTTTGAAATCCAGCTTCAAGCAGCAGTTCTTGAAGTTCAGGGAGTGTCCAAAGTCGCCACTCGTAGGTGAAAGCTTTGTTTATTTCAGTCCCATCTGGAAATCTAAAGTGGATGTGGTTGACCACATCACCAGTGATGGGGTTGTAATGGTTTTGATCCCAAACGTAGACAAAACCATCCAAATCACGTTCTTCTTCTTGTTCTTCAAAACTTTCGCTTCCACCATACGCATCCATAATGAAGATTCCACCGGGACGGATATGTTTGCGGGCGGTTGCAAAGTAGTTCTTAAGTTCTGATCTTGTTTTAAACAGGTAATACGAAAAATTGGTCGCCAAAACTGCGTCAACGGGATCCTTGGTGACCTTCAACACATCACCTTCAAGAAGTTCGACTCGCTTCTGTTCACCCTCATCCAAACGTTCTGCCAAACGGTCACGGCCCCACTTAAGAACTTCCGTATCAAGATCAACACCAACTGCAGATCGGCTGGGGTCAGACTTGGCCCAAGCTGCTGAAAATTGACCGGTACCGCAAAAATCTTCACGAACATGTCTGCAATCCCCCTCTCCAAGATCGGAGAAGAATTGTTGGACCAATTCAACCTCGCCTTCAACATTTTGAACTGACAACTCGTACAACTCGTGGCGATCTGCTGTTTCTGCCGTTCTCCACGATTGGGTGGGATTTGGATTCTTCTTGTTTTTCTTCTTTTCAGAACGTTTTGAGCTACCTGAAGACATAACAAGAAGTGTACCGAGCAAGCCTATACTCGATTCCGATGGGATTTTCCGCCAAACCATCTGAAGCCCTCGGCAGACTTGAGCCACTGTTGGATCGCGTGCGTCAGGAAATGGATCACGCCATCCAATCTGATCAACCTGGACTTCGGGAGTTGATACCTTCGGTGGCTCACTTTCGAGGGAAAATGCTTCGACCTGCCCTCACGTTGACATGTGCTGAAGTTTGCGGTGCCGATCCAGAATCTGATGCGGCTCGGGTGTTGTCGGCAACAGTTGAGTTGATTCATATCTCAACCTTGGTGCATGATGATGTCCTTGATGAGGCAGACTTAAGGCGCAATACTCCAACCATTAACACGTTGCAAGGCAATGAAGCTGCTGTCATTTTAGGTGATTGGTTGATTGCCAGTTCTTTTCGATTGATTGCTTCGTTGGGTCGACCTGATTTTGATTTGGCTTTGGGTGAAGCAACCCGCCAGGTTTGTGCTGGAGAAATTCACCAGCTCGTGAAGAGGGGCGATGATGATTTAAGCGTGGAGGAATACCTGGACATCATCTCTGGCAAAACAGGAGCGCTTCTGGTTGCTTGTGCTCAACTCGGGGGGAGCCTTGGAACAACCGACACTGGTGTGTTGCAGGGTTTGGGAAATTTTGCCAACCACTTGGGTATTGCTTTCCAGATTCGAGATGACATCTTGGATGCCGATTCTTCATCTGAAAATATTGGGAAATCTGCTGGTAGGGATGCGGCTTTGGGCAAACTCACCTTGCCTGGAATCTTGGCCCGAGACGTCTCGGGGAGCGAGCTCCCTTTGGGTGATGAAAAGAGGCGAGTGTTCATCATCCAGAATAATGGGTTCCAAAGGGCCCATGAGTTCGCATGTGACCACGTGGCCAAAGCAATACGGGCTCTTGATGTTTTGGAAGATCACCCAGCACGAGATTGTCTGATTCAATTTGCGAATCAATCGGTTCTCCGAAAGTCCTGATTTGGTTATGATTTTGCTCTGATTTCTTGTGCCCTTCGAGGTTGACGCCCCGAACTGGGAGATTCCAAATGCTGCCAAAGCCTCCGCCTCGTGGTCCGCGGACCGGATTTATCTATGAACCCCCTTACCGAATCCAAGGGGAATCCGTTGCCGGTGAACACACGGTGATCCAGGTTCCTGAACTTGGGTTGAACTTTGACATGGGGAATTGTCCCCGGTGGGCTCTGGCTGCTGGGGTGACGGCGATCTCACACGGTCATATGGACCATATTGGTGGTCTTCCGTACTACTTAAGCCAGCGAAATTTTCAGGGTATGGGGGTGGGAACAGTTGTTTGTCCACCCTCCTTGGTGATTCCCCTCCGAGACATGATGAAGAGTTGGATCGCGCTGGAACGGCAAAGAACACCATTTGAACTTGTGGGTTTGGCACCCGGTGAAGAGTGGGAATTGAAACCAGATGTATTTTTGAGACCTTTTGAAACCAGTCACACTGTCCCAAGCCAGGGATATTGTGTTGTGGAGAAGAGAAAGAAACTAAAGCCCGAGTTTCACGGCTTCTCCCAAGAACAGTTGAAAACACTTCGTTCTGGGGGCACCCAAATCACCGACATTCACGAACATATTCATGTGGCGTATACAGGTGATACACAACTGTGCCCGGCTTTGATGCATCCTGATGTTTCGATGGCCAAAGTTGTGATCACTGAATGCACATTTTTTGCCGCAGATGAACGGAAAAGGGCGGGGGCTGGGAAACACCTCCACGTGGAAGATCTTCGCACCCTTCTTTCAACCTGGGAATCAGATTGTGTTGTGGCCATACACCTTTCAAGGCGCTCAAATATCCAATTGGCACGTGAAGAGCTGGATCGCATCCCAGAAGGCAGAAAAGTGCACATTCTGATGGATGGACCGCGGAACTCTGTGAGATATGAACAACAAGTCCACAATGCAGAATCTAGGGAAACAGAGTGTTAATAAAGGTTTGGGTTTTTCCCTTGCTGATTTGTAAACATCCACATACATTCTCCATTCGGTCAATAATATTGTCCGTTCTTGCTCCTGAATGACTGGTTCGCTCCCCACTTGAACCACCTCGGGTGCACATTGGATCTTTCCCAGGGGTGGGTGGATCCACCCAATTTCGACTGGTCTCTCCAGTCGATTTCTTAAGGGTTGTTTGTTCTGAACAACCCCTGGATATCGCATTCTTCTGTGTGAGGAGTGTTTGGCGTAAGGAGTCAACCGTGGTACGTCCCGACCCCCAATTGAAAGATCGTTTGCTTCATTTCATCAGAAACAACCACACAGGAATGTATCGGCAGTGGTTTACTGATCTTGAGCCCATTGGTGTCGAGGGCGGGGTGTTGACCATCTTGGTGAAACAAGACGTCCACCGTCGCTACTTGGAAAACAAGGCGGTTGATACCTTTCAAGAAGCTGCTCAAGCGGTAACCGGTCGGTTGTTGGGATTGAAGTTCGTGGAAGAGGGTGAGTTGGAATCCCCACTTCTGCCAACGGAAAGTATGAGTCAACAGTTGGTTGTGTTGAGCCCTGACCTCACCTTTGATCAGTTCGTTGTTGGATCAAACAGCCAGTTGGCAAACGCAGCTTCAATTGCTGTGTGCGACAGACCTGGTCGTTCTTACAACCCACTCTTTTTGTATGCCAATGTTGGTTTGGGGAAAACACACCTGCTGCAGTCGATCGGCCACCGTTTAAACACGACAAGCACCCACACCCGTTGGATGCTTACAACCTGCGAAGAGTTCTCTTCGAATTTCCAAGAAGCTTTGGTTCATCAAACCGTCTCTGAATTCCGGTCACAGTACCGTGAACTTGATGTGCTTCTTGTTGATGATATTCAGCAACTCGCAGGGCGTGAGAAGATTCAAGAAGAGTTCTTTCACACATTCAACGCGCTGCATCAGGCTGGAAAGCAAATTGTGTTGACGGCCAATGCAGCGCCTTCAGATATTCCTCAACTTGAAGAACGATTGATCAGTCGATTTTCATCTGGTCTCGTCACACGTATCGAGCCACCAGAATTCGAAACGCGAGTGGCCATTGTTCATCAAAAGGCAAAACTTCACGGCTTTCAGTTGAGTGAAAACGTTGCAGCCTTTTTGGCAGCGCGGGTTGATGGGAATATCCGCGAGCTCGAGGGGGCACTCACGCGCATCCACTCGTTGCACGTGCTTCAACGAATGCCGATCACCCTCGATCTGGCTAAAATTGCAATTGGTATTGATGATGGAGACGCACCAAGATCATCAACACCAAGCATCCAAGACATCATGGATGCAATCAGTCATTACTACGACCTGAAGTTGACCGATTTGCTTTCACGTCGAAGACACAAATCTGTGGCCATGCCACGACAGCTTGGCATGTGGTTGGCCCGGAGATACACCAGATACAGCCTTGAAGAGATTGGGTCGTATTTTGGTGGTCGCGATCACACCACGGTCATGCACGCGGTTAAAGCTGTGACAAAGCGCCGAGAAGAAGACGAAACTGTGGCAAGCGAAGTCCAAACCATCGAACAAATGCTCCTTGGCGAACCAGAGTCCGAGCACGCGGCCTGACGGTTTCGTGTGGATAAACTGACTTTCAACGGTGACCGGCCACCTTCTGCGGCACCAATAATCGTCAGACATCAAAAGGAGGCCCTTGGTTTGAGGACACGGTCAAGAGGGGGTCGTCAGTAAAGGTGACAACCTTTCACGGTGGGTCTAGACCTTCTAATCCTCACACTTTCAAGTGTTTAGGTCTTTTTCCTGGAAGCTCATCCACATTTACCTGGCTCTCAACTAAGAGAGAAGAATAGAAACTCTTTCCTCTCTTACTTGTTGTCTAAGCCCATATTCATGAGTGGAAGCGGCATTGGTGCATCGCCGTTCATGAAATACAACTTGGCGGCAGGATCCTGAGAGATGGCTTGAAGCGCATCAAGAGCTTGAAGTTGGATGTATCCCTTTGCGTTGGCCAGGGCTTCAGTCAGAGTCTGGATTTCATAAGCCTTTGCTTCGGCCAGCAAACGAATGGTTTGAGCTTCCTTTTCCGCAGCGTCGAGTTTTGCTTCGGCTTCAGCCACCTTTTGCTCTTGTTGAGTCCGGAATTTTTCCAATTCTGCCTTCTGCCGCTCAACTTCCTGTTCTGCTTCTTTTTTACGCTCGATTTGCTGGATCAGATTTTTAGGAAGGTCAATATCCCGAATAAGGACCTGTTCAACCACGACTCCCTTGTCGCTGAGTGAATCGATCAACTGGCCCAATACACCAGATTGCAACTGCTCTTGAGTTTCTTCGCGAAAAAAGTCTTCAGCCCGAGCAATACTCTTCCCTTGCTCCCGCACGATCGAACGAACGGCAGGAGTAATGTGGACCGAAAGTACTTGCTCAGCCAAACCGGTCTCTTGAAGAATTCGGCCAACCATTCCACCATCAATGTGATATTTGACAGAAACATCAATTTCTGTCGTCAGCTGGTCCTGGCTGGGAACACCAATTCTCTCTTTGTGCTCTTTGTTTCGCACGTCGAACTTAGTAAAGGAAAGAAAAGGATTGACCGGAAAGTGCAAGCCTGGGCCGTACGATTCTTTTTGAACCTCACCAAAGAATGTCGCAACACAAACGTATCCAGGATCAACAGTTTTGACACAACGAAGCAAAACTGGACCAGCCAAAGCCAAAAGAACAACAAATCCGATGAGCGTTGGCGATATTTGAACTTCTTTTTTACCCATTCTTTTCATCCTTATCCAACAGAGGTGTAGGCGACGAGTTTCTCAAGAACTTCTTGAGCCTTCCCACCTTCAATAAGACTACCCGCTTCTTTGACCCCACTCTCAATCGAGTCTGACAAGCCACAGAGGTACAAGGAAGCACCGGAAGACATCAAGATCATGTTTCGAGCTGGACCAACTTCTCGTCCACTCAAAACTTTTTGAACCAGCTCAATGGATTCAGAGAGGGACCTTGTTGTCACCAACGATCGATCCACTCTTTCAAACCCAAACTGTTCTGGTTCGCAGTAAAACGGCTGAATATCGTTCCCAGAAATCTCATAGCCACACGTACCTGCCGAAATCGAAATTTCATCCAAACCATCTTCAGAGTGCATCACAATGGAGTGAACCGTCCCAAGCTCATGAAACGCCTCGGCCACTGGAGCGAGAAACTGTTTTCCGTACACCCCCATCAGCTGTCGGCCAGCCTGAACCGGGTTGGTGAGGGGACCCAGCAAATTAAAAATAGTCGGAAACCCCAGAGCCTTCCGCACCGGCATGACATGTTTGGTGGCAGGGTGATGGTTGGGAGCAAAGCAGAAACAAACACCAAGTTCATCAAGACACCGGGTTTGAACCTCAAGTGGCGCCTGAATGTTGACCCCAAGCCCCTCAAGAAGCTCGGCTGAACCACGACCCGTACGAGACTTGTTGCCATGTTTGGCGACATTTGCTCCACCTGCAGCAGCCACAATCGCGGCCGCGGTCGAAACATTGAACGTCTTTGGTGCACCCCCGGTCCCTGCGGTATCCAAAAGGAAGCTTCGATCCACAGACGTCTCCACCAAGCGGACATGCTTTCTCATGATTGCAGCGGCACCTGCAATTTCATCACCGGTGGGAACTCTGGTGGCCAGAATCCCCAAAAGTGCTCCAATTTCAGCCTGATGCACTCGCCCGGTCATCATGCTTTCAAACACTTGGCAGGTGAGTTCGTACGACAACGTTCCCCCCTCAAGCAACTGTTTGGTCGCTTTCCCAATAGAGAGGGATCGGTCGGGGTTTTCATCAAATTCTGGCGGCGGGAAAGAAGTGTTCATGATCTCGGAGTTAGGATTTCAATCTAGTGCTTGCCGAATCCTACCTACACACCCTTTCACCATTTCTTCTGAGAATTTCAGGGGAGATCGGATTGCGATGGTACGGCTTGGCTTATCTCGCCGGATTTCTGTTGGCCGGGCGCATCATGGCAAAGTTGGTCAAATCAGGAAGAAGTCCTTTGGCCCGTCAGAACATCGACCCAGGCTCTTTACTGACCTCACTGGTCGTTGGGGTTATTGTTGGGGGTCGCCTTGGTTTTGCCTTTTTTTATCAACCCCAGGTCCTTTGGACCTTTAGCCCATCTTTCCCCTTTTGGGAAATACTTGCCATTCACAAGGGGGGCATGGCCAGTCATGGTGGGATGTTGGGGGTTTTGGTTGCTTCAGCCTGGTTTGTTCGAAAGAACAAACTGGATCTTTACGACACACTCCACGTAGCTGACCTCGCAGCCTTTTGTGCGACGCCCGGCCTCTTTTTGGGCCGTCTGGCCAATTTTGTAAACGCTGAGCTTTGGGGTGAACCTGTTGCCACCCACCCAGCCCCATGGTGGAGCGTCAAATACCCCAACGAAATGTTGCCGGGCCATCCAGATTCGGTCTCATCCGTGGTGTCTGAAGTGGCTGCTGCCATACCAAATGAATCAGCAAACAGTATCCATTCGAAACTGATCGAGGGGGACCCAATCGTTCGAGAAGCAGTGACCCCGCTTCTGACCCCATATTGGCCCAGTCAACTGATACAAGCTCTGGCAGAGGGCCCATTGTTGGCAACCGTGCTTTGCATCGCTTGGTGGAGGCCGAAACGGCCCGGAATGATCGGCGCCCTATTTCTTTGTTGTTATGGACCACTTCGACTTCTTACCGAGATGGTTCGTCAACCCGATGTGGGTATTGATCGAACCTTTGGTCTCTCCCGTGGCCAACTGTTAAGCGTGGGTATGGTTCTTGCTGGAATACTCATGATGGTTGCGATTCGAAAATCTCCGCGCCGCGAAGGGGGTTTGTTCCCCCCATCAAACCTTTGACACCAACTCTGGTCGTGCGGCCATGGTGAACAAGCCTTCAACAGATTGTTTCCAATTGAGAGTACCCTGAACCCAATTTCTGGCCACTGTCAAACTTTCACGAACACCGATCGCTTCTCGGGACGACCCGAACGACATTCGCACAATTTCAAACTCCAACAATTCCAAAAACAGATCGAATGTGTCTTTGTTAAGACCATCTTTTGAGACAGTCTGATCACGAACATCGTGAGCATCCGATTTCTTCCTGGTTTCTTTCTCTGTTGATTCGATATGTCCCTGCATGGCCTCAATAACTTTGGCAACACCTATGGGATCTGGTCTTCGTGATCGGATCATTTCTACAGATGAGTCAATTGCTTCTCGCCACGCACCCAGGTTGATTTTTGAAAGTTCTAAAACTCTCCCAGGTCTTCCATCAGAACGCTCCAACACCCAAGACCGATGGGGACCCTCAAAATCAAAACTTTGCTTCGCCCAAGCTGCAACTTCAATTTGATCCAAACGTCGCAATTGGATGGTTTGGACCCGCGACCGAATGGTTGCCGGGATGGCCCCTGCTGTTCGTGTTCCCAAAATAAGGTACGTGTCGTCAGGCGGTTCTTCGAGGATTTTGAGCAAAGCGTTTGCTGCTTCCCATTGCAGTCGATCTGCTTCAGGGATCAAAAACACTTTCGACTTCGCTTCTGTCCGTTGAAAGAAAACGGGACCCAAAAATGCTTTCCCTTCGACCTCACCACCCAACAACCGTTCACGCAGGTATCCGATCGGGAGGTTGACACTTTTTCGATCTCGAAGGGATCGAAATCGACTGTGCTTCAAATCACATCTTCGGATGAGATGTAAATCAGGATGTCGGTGTTCCAACAACCGTTCGCGAAGTTGACCAGAGGTGTCTGCTTGCCATTGCCCCATTAGATCAGGACCACCATCAGGATCAGCGAGAAGCATGGCCAGTTCTATCGCTAGACTTGTCTTGCCCACCCCCTGTGGACCCATGAGCAAAAGGGCGTGAGGAACTCTCCCCTGTGACACCGCGTCTATCAAATGTGATTTCGCAGTTTGGTGTCCAAAGATGCGATCCATGACCCCTAGCCTATCGTCTGCAGGTACCCTGAACCCGTCATGAGACTCTCTCTTTTGCTGTGTTTTCTGGTGTCCTGTGGGGGACCAACTCGAATCCAGATCGAATCCAACCCAGAAGGGGCACTCGTCACATTGAACGGAGAAGAAAAGGGGCGCACCCCGCTTGTGGCGCAAGAGCGGTTTCGGGGTACCGCCGATCTGCTGCTGGAGTTGGAAGGATATGAACCCCATCGATCAGAGTTGGATCTTCGGCCAAACTGGTATGAGGTTCCCCCTTTTGATTTGATGATTCCAGCCAAAGACAGATCGTTTCACTTTCCACTCGAACTTGAAAGAACAGATCACGAATCTTTGAAGCGTCGAGCCCTTGAACTTCGACCGTGAAAATATCACGTAGAAATTGGTATCGATTCCTCGCGTTGGTCTTGGTCGGTTTGATGATTTATGACCAGATCGCAAACAAGGATCAATCAAAGAACCTGAAAGATGCTGTTGTGTGCCTCATTGATCACGGTGGTAATGGGGAATTCTGTCCCAATATTTCAGTAGACCCGCTGTTACAACTGAGCATTCAAAAACAGTTCGATAAATTTTTTGATCAAAAGAAAACTACGATTTCGCCCGTTCCCCAAAACGGGATATTTGAAGTTCAAATTCAAACTTCAGAAGGGGCCGGAATTGTTCTCGGTGTCAAAGTACGATCATCTTCCAACTATCAAGTTGTGGCGTGGAGAGATATGGAAAAGGAAGACGATTAATGAAAGTATGGATCAATGGCGATTTCTATGACCGCGATGAAGCCAAGGCCAGTGTTTTTGATGCAGGGTTTCAACATGGCGTCGGTTTGTTTGAGACCATGCAGGCTCGGGGCAATCAGGTTTTTCGCCTGGACGACCACTTGCGACGACTTCATGACTCAGCACGAGATTTGGGTCTCACCGAAAGACTTCAAGAACAACCATTGGCTGAAGCTGTTCAAAGAACTGTCGAGGAGAATGGGTTTCCTAAAACTCGGGTACGGCTCACCTTGACTGGTGGTGATTTAAACCTCTTGACCAAAGACGGTGTTTCTCAAGTTGACCCAACCATCTTGATCGTTGCTCAACCCTCAACCCCATACCCTGAAGATTTCTTCTTGAACGGTGTCACCGTGGTTATTTCGGATGGGCGACTGAACCCTTTAGACCCCACCTCTGGTCACAAAACACTTGATTACTGGAAGAACATCCGTGCTCTTCAATTGGCTGGAGCTCGTGGGGCCAGTGAATCTTTGTGGTTCTCAGTCACCAATCACCTCGCGTGCGGAAGTGTTTCCAACATCTTTCTGGTCCGCGATGGTGTGCTGATGACACCTTTGGCTCGCGGCGAAGAGCCAGAAGGCGGTCTTCCTTCACCTGTGCTCCCCGGCATTGTTCGAAGAACTGTGATCGAAGCGGCGGAAAGCCTGGGTTTGACTGTGAAGAAAGAAACGCTCACTATTGATGATGTTCACACCGCCGACGAGGTTTTTTTAACAAACTCTGGTTGGAACGTTTTGCCGGTGGTCCAGGTAGAGCAGCACCTTGTCTCATCGGGCCCAGGAGCAACCACCAAACTGGTGATGCAAGCGGTCAACGCCTTGGTCGAACCGT
>CALDQF010000299.1 GCA_937911845.1 uncultured Phycisphaera sp.
GGGCTTGGAATCTTCTTCGGGCCCGGATCTGGGATGCCCGAAAATCGGAAGCCAAAGCGGCCCGAGCGGAAGCCCGCCGAAGTCTGATTGGGGGCGGGCAACGGGCTGAAAAGATCCGGACCTATCGGTGGAAAGAGGGCATCGTCGTCGACCACCGGGCCGAAGCCTCGTGGGCACTGACCAAAATCATGGGCGGTGAGTTGGGCGAGGTGGTGGAAGCACTCACTGCCATTGAAATAGCAGCACGACTTGAACGCTTGTAATGTGAATTCACCGGCCTCACGTCGGTACACTTTGTTTTTCCGATTGGAGATACCAATGCACCGCCGCCGCGCTTTTACCCTTGTTGAACTCCTTGTGGTCATTGCCCTGATTGGGGTGTTGGCAGCACTTCTGTTGAGCGCTCTTTCCTCGGCCCAACAGCGGGCTCGAGCGACCCAAACCACGTCAACCATGGAAGCCTTTGCGGCCGCATGCGAAACTTTTTTCCAGGATCACGGTCAGTACCCCGGAGTGGTACCCGAAGCATTGCTGGCCCAAGATGCGGAAGCCAATGACGGTATCCCTCGAATCAGCAGTCTGGAAAATGCGCTCTACCACATGATGGGCGGGTATCGAATTCTTGGCGTCCATCCGGACTATGGTCAGTTCAATGGGTACGAAATGTCTTTTGGCAACGGAAACAACGAGATCACCGTCAAGTTTGCCATCAATTCCGAACTGCTTGGAGATGGACCACTGATTGGCGGACGACAATACCCCTCTTACTTCACGCCACCAGAGGGAACTCTGGTAAAGGCTTTTGGTCAAGTGGGCGACGAAGAAAACTTGGTTGATGTGGTGGATGCATGGGGCCAACCTTTAGCGCTTCTAAGACGGCAAAGAACGGTGGGTGTGCTGCCCAACAACCGTTCTGGAAACGACGGCAATCCTGAAACATGGCAATTCCGCACCGAAGGCGCGGCCCCCTATTTTGAAGCTGGCCTCAGTGGACTCGGCGAGCTTCGAAAGCAACAAGCTTTCTCCAACAACGCCCCCACATGCATCTTGTCGCAGGAAAACACTGCTTTCTTTGAAGGCAACGTCGGGCGCATTCTGGCCAATCCAGCTATTCGTGAAGGCGTTGGCAATCCAAACGACCTGTACACCCAGCCACGGGGTTCTATGTTGCTCTTGAGCGCTGGAGCAGACGGGGTCTTTTTCTCGAGCCAAGATGGCCCAGGTTCAGAGGACAGCCCCATCAGCAATATCTTTGACGCCACCCAAGCGGCTATCGGTGAGTACGACGACATCCTACGCTTCATTGGCAGCTAGAAGATTTATCGAAGATTCTTACC
>CALDQF010000300.1 GCA_937911845.1 uncultured Phycisphaera sp.
AGATGGATGATTCGTGCTTCGAAATACCAGTGGCCTCAAAGAGAAGACCTTCAATCACTTCGTTGATTTCTTCCTCGGTCTGCAGGCCGTAGCATCGGCGTGAGCCTCCGTACAACCGATTCGGTATGGCCGGATAAAAACCATAACGCCACCCAGAACCGTGTCTGCATTTTCTCAACCAACACAGCAGACCGCCAAATCCGTCGGGCTCGGCCCAGACCTGCCCTTGTTGGTGAGTTCCTTTGTACCTGCCAGTCGCCACGATGCCAGATCCAGGGCGCAGCAATCTCAGTTGTTCTTTCAAGGATCCTGTCAACTGAATATTGAACCCACGAACCGCGCGTCGGCTCCCGTTGTGCCACTGGTCTCGCCCCCAATGGATCAGTTGCTGCAAATTTCCTGCGGAGCGACCTGTTCCCTGAAAAACAATACGGGACGACACTGCCTTGTAATCGAAGAGAAGTTCTTGCAGCGTCCATTGCAGTGGCGGCCGATAGTCCAGCCGAAACTGCCTTTTGCGACTGACTTGAACCAACTGCGGTTCGTAGTTCCATTCGCACTTCCAAAGGTTCCAATGCCCAAGAGTGTGCTGCATCTTGCACTTTCCTTACAACCATGCACCACCCACGCCATCTCCGCCACGGGCCAACACAGCCCGCAGGGTGGATCGAAGAACGAAATTCGAGCGGCCCCGATTCGTTGCCCTTCGGCCACATCCCGGATATCTCTCCGGAGACCACCTTGCCCGAGGCGGGCAGGTTGGTGAGGGCAAATGCCCTGCTCGTGATGCTTGTCAGACGATTCTAGACTCTTTCCGGCCCTTTGACAAGTAAAAACAGCTCTTGAGACCCGATTTCCTCAGTTTACCTTGCCTTTTGTAAGGTGATTGTTAGGGTTTTGCCCATGCTCCCCTCCACCCCCTACGCCCCCGCTCCTGGGGCGTCACCGCTGTCCCGCCCCCTGCTCGCTGGCACCGTGCAAGCTGGCTTTCCCTCCCCCGCCGACGATTACATGGAACGCTCTCTCGATTTGAACGAAGAGCTGATCCATCGCCCCCACGCCACTTTTTTTCTCCGGGCGGCCGGACACTCCATGGTCGGGGCCGGCATCCACGACGGTGACCTGCTCATCGTGGATCGAGCGGCGCCTCCCCAACCGGGATTGGTGGTCGTGGCCATTGTTGATGGCGACTTCACGTTAAAGCGGCTGTCCCAAACCAATGATGGACTTGCTTTGGAAGCAGAGCATCCGAACTACCGGCCCATTGCGGTCGGAGAAGCAACTGATGTGCGCATTTGGGGCGTCGTGACTTTTGTCGTCCACCGACCGTAACACGATGTACGCCCTTGCGGATTGCAACAACTTTTACGCGTCTTGCGAACGGGTCTTTGAGCCAAGGCTTGAAGGACGACCCGTGGTGGTGTTGTCCAACAACGATGGATGTGTGGTGGCACGTTCTCAAGAAGCCAAAGATGCGGGCATTGGTATGGGCGAACCCGCCTTCAAGTGCCGCGATCGGTTTGATCGGTATCAAGTGGTGGTTCGATCTTCCAATTACACGCTGTACGACGACATGTCGCGAAGAGTGGTTCGTTCCATCTTGGAGTTTGTCCCGGATGTCGAAATTTATTCCATCGACGAAGTGTTCCTCGATCTTCGACCACTGGACCACTTGGATGCCGAATCACTGTGCCGAACCATTCGAGATCGAGTCAAACAATGGACGGGCATCCCGATTTCGATTGGCATCGCTCCGACCAAGACGCTGGCCAAACTGGCCAACCGCATTGCCAAAAAAGATCCCACCGCTCAAGGGGTGTTCCAATTGCCCGAAGCCGAGCCCGACCGAGCCTTGACGCTGGATTCGGTCGATGTGGGAGATGTATGGGGCGTAGGGTCACGCTGGGGCGCCAAACTTCGAGGCTTGGGCATCCGTTCCGCCCTGGACTTGGCCCGGATGCCCACCGATGACTTGCGAAAAAGATTCAATGTCGTGGCCCAACGAACCGCATTGGAACTTCGGGGGTTGGTCTGTCAAGAACTCGAAGACGTGGCTCCACCACGAAAAACCTTGGTGCGCTCTCGCTCTTTTGGCGACATGGTGACTGACTTTGAACAGATGTCAGAAGCCATCGCCAATCATGCGGTCCGGGCCGCCGAAAAATTACGTCACGAAGGAGGAAGCGCCGGACAAGTCTCGGTCTTTTTGTCCACCAACCGATTTCGGGACGATTTGCCGCAGTACCACGGCGGAGGAACGGCAGCGTTTCTTCCCGCCACCGCGTCCACGCCCATCATTCTTCGTGAAGCCATGCGGCTGACACGATTCGCGTGGCGTCAAGGTTTTCACTACAAAAAAGCTGGTGTCATGCTGGGGGATCTTTCGTTTGGTGAAATCCAGGGGGGCCTGTTTGATACTCGGGACCACCCGCGTGACGGTCGGCTGATGGCCGCCCTCGATAAGGTCAATCGCAAAATGGGTGCAGGCACGCTGCGACCGGCTGCCACTGGCGTGACCCCCAAGGGTTGGCGCATGAAGCGTGAACATTGTTCTCCGAAATACACCACCTGCTGGCGTGAATTGCCGCGGGCCCAAACGTAGCCAGAGCCGGTCAAAGGACCGGCCCTGGCAGCAAGAGAGAACAGGATCGAAAGTTACGGGCACACCAGTCCCCAGTTGTTGATGATGGCGATCAGGTCGC
>CALDQF010000301.1 GCA_937911845.1 uncultured Phycisphaera sp.
GTGGCCTCATTGGTGGAACTCCTCGAAGACGACGGCATTCCTGATCCGCGGCCGTTCCGTCGTGAGCAGTTGGCTTTGACTCGAGATGCCGGCACCATCGTTCCCGGCGCGTGGCAGCTGGAAATTACCGCCGGACAATTCACCCTCCGCAATTACCAAGACGAGTCATTGTTCGATGACACTTCCATCACTTTCGGTGAGTTCATCAACATGCGCCGTGGCGTGACCGCAGATATTGAACTGCAACTCTCGGTAAGCACTTATGTCTTTGAGCCTGTCGCCCCAGGCTCCAGCACTTTGGATGGTGAATTTGAGTTCACGCCCCAGATTGCGGCCAAAATCAATTTGACCGGCAACGACGGGGGAGACTGGGCGGTCGCACTCCGCCCTTGGATCGGAATCGGAGATCTGACATCTGGCTTTGATGTTGATGATGTGGCCCTTGGGCTCGATGTCCCAGCGACATATCAAATCGATGAAGAACTTGAATTACGCATGTTGGTGACCAGTCGCTTGTACGACAAAAATGTTGATCCCCCCTTGGTCAGTGGAGCCTTGGGCGTGAGAAGCAAATTGGGAGAGACCTGTCATGGCTCTTTGGGGGTGCAATTTGACATGAACACGGACCCTGAGCTTCGTACCGCAGGCACCCGGCTTGCTTGGGTCTATGACTGGTTGACCGATGAGAACATCATGATTGATGCTGGCGTCACATTGGGTCTTGAGCAAGACGATGGTTCTGGCGATGACATCGCCTTCCACGTCGGTTACTCGGTCGGATTTTGAGGTCCCAATTCCCCCACCCCTTTCTGGGTTGAAGGTAAATCGAGCTCAATGTGGCTTGCATCCGTCGGCACTTGTGCTTTTTGGATGGCATCCTGAAGTGTTTCGCGTAAGCGTTCAGTGGCTTCACTCTGCCCGTTCTGGATCTGCTGCTGATCGATCAGCCGCAAAGTTCGTAACCGGTCGATGTGGGCGAGGGGCAACTGGCCCGCGGCCTCTCGAAGATCAGCCCTCCGGGCGAGCCAGAATTCTTTGCGGGGGGCGTCATCCATCACATGCGTGATTCGTTCGATCGCTTTCGCATGCCGTCCAACTCGTGACTCAAGTTCTGCAAGCCGATCTTCAAGCGGAAGCAATGGACCAAATTTCCCCCGGGCCCGCGTGAGGACGTCCATGGCTTTTTCGAGATCCTCGGCTGAGCGATGGGCATCACTGAGCGCAATGTAGTGTTGCGGACCCGGCTCTGGATGCTGTTGAACAACCGCACTGAGATGCTCAATGCAATGTGGCCACTGCTTCAATTGGGCATAGCCTCGGCCCAGTCGGTCGTGAGCGACCAAGGACATATTGTCTTTGGTCAGCAATTGAAGCAGGACGGGTACGGCTTCGGCCGCCCGTCCTTGGGCAAGGTGAAGTTCAGCTTGCCCCAACATGACCACAGGATCGTCGGCTCCTGAGATGTTGATGGCGGCTTGAAGATCAAGGGCTGCAAGTTCCCATTCTTCGTGCTGTCGATACAACGCCGCACGACGCAGCCGCGGGGCCAGCGCCTCTGGGTGCCGAGCCACCGCGGCGTGTGCTTGGGCCAGCAGTTGTTCCAGACCGTCGTGAGTCTTAGGCACGGTGACGAAAGCATGAGCGACCATCAAAGCCAAGTGGACGAAGAAGTGAGCCATTGCGTCTATTGTGCCATGCAAAACCCCCGCACTGGGCGGGGGTAGGTGAGGGTTCTTTTGAGCTTTTGGTTTGCTTCGGTTCAGTCAGCCTTACTAAAGGCTTCGGAGACCTTGTTCCAATCCACAACTTCCCACCAAGCCGTGAGATAGTCGGGACGGCGATTCTGGTACTTGAGGTAGTACGCATGCTCCCAGACATCACAGCCCAAGATGGGGGTCTTGCCGCAACTCACTCCTGGCATCAGGGGGTTGTCTTGATTGGCGGTCGAGCAGACGCAGACTTCGCCGCCCTGCACGCAAAGCCATGCCCAACCGGAGCCGAACCGACTTGCCCCGGCGCTTTGGAATTCAGCTTTGAACGCGTCAAATGATCCAAAGGCCTTGTCAATGGCTTCGGCCAGAGCACCGCTGGGGGTGCCGCCGCCATTTGGGCTCATTACCGACCAGAACAGAGTGTGGTTGTAGTGGCCGCCACCATTGTTGCGGACCGCACCCCGGATGGATTCCGGAAGAGTGTCCAGATTTCGGCAGAGATCAGCCACGGAGTGAGCGGCAAGATCGTCATGTCCCTCAAGGGCCGCATTCAGCTTGGCGACATACCCAGCATGGTGTTTGCCATGGTGGATTTCCATGGTGCGGGCATCGATGGTGGGTTCAAGATCGTCAAAGTCATACCCGAGGGCAGGAAGTTCGTAAGCCATAATCGTCTCCAAAGTAGGTGCGCAAAGCATAGTCTCCAAACTTACAGAAGGAGTAAACGGCTTCCGAGCCTGGCAGAATGAGGCTTGGCCCCGGTTCCAAGGTCGGGGACTGCAGAGGTGGAAATTTGATCAGTCTTTAATCATGAAGACGGACTGCGAACGCAACACCAGTCCGCTGTCTGCTCGGAGGTGCCAGGTCTGGAGATGCAACTCGTCGTTGTAACGCTGGAGTTCCAAGACCGAGAGATTCTCGGCTTCTTCTTCACGCCAACGATGATGGATGCAATCTGGCGACTGGGCATATTCAAGCATTTCCATGAAAGTGGACCGGTACAGATGTCGCTCGAGAGTTTCGGTCTGAACAGAAGTCATGTAGTCGACTTTTTCGGCCGCTTTGCATTCGTGCTCACGCTCCCCGGCACACGGAAGGGAAGCAATCACGCCACGCACTGGAAGGGTGTCAACCTCTTCAGAGAGAACTTCGGTGGCACAGCTTGGTCCATATTCAAACCGAGCGGTGTGTCCGCCGGGGAACAGCCAAGCTTCGGCTTCGTATCCGTTGTGGAGCAGGGTTTTGCGAGTGGCCACCCGGAAAAATTCGGGGTGAAGGGGGCCTCGATAGAGGGCCAATTGGTAGGCCTGCAGGGATGGAATTTTGGGGGAGGTGCTCATGGTATTGACGCGATCCTTCGCGAGAGTGGGACAACCGACCTGCGGGGTCGGACCCGGGCGTCGATCCTCGACGCCTGACAGAGATTTCGGCCAAAAAGGGCTCTACGGAACAGTTTCCGCAGGGTTCACCATTCGTGACCGTGGCTTACAGCGTAGGAGTCTGCCGCGACTGGTCAACGGTTCGGTTACTGTTTCGCAGGCGTCCCTGGGGCCTTTTCGTCCGAATTCCCCTTGTTTTGGGGCAATGTCCGGTGTTCAGGCAGAATGGGTCGTTCTGACACCAAACAAAGCGTCCACAATTTGCGACGTTTTCCACCATGTTTTGCAGTAACCCATGGAGAGCCCCATGATGACGAGCGAAGGACTGGCCGACCTCGAAGCTGATTATCGGAAGCTTGTCTCGTCGATTTGTGGCATCCCATCTCCGCCTCAGGTTTGCTTTGGTCAGGGGGGGGTGACGCCCCGAGTGGTGTTCGTTTTGGGATTGCCCAGTGGCCTTCATCCACTGGATCTCGAGGGTCAAGAGAAGTTCACTCAACTCCGAAGTGCGATGCAACTTGAATTGGACGACGTTTACATCACCACTGTGATTAAGACTCTGAGTTTGGCTTCGCGTCCTCCTCATCCCGCGGACGTTCGGCGGGATCGACCTTGGTTGGAACGCCAGTTGAGCAGACTCGCTCCCGAGGCCATCGTTGCGTTCGGCCCCAAAGTTGGAGCCATGCTCACTTCGGGCGAGATTCAAGACTGTGGAGCTGGTCAAATTTCATCGGTCGAATTGGTGGGCGTTCAGGGGCCCATCCCCGTTCACGTGACCCATGAATTCACTGTGCTTACCCGTCAGGGAAGGGATGAAGCGAAAGCCAGAGAAATGTGGTCGCATCTGCGGGTGGTTATGGAGGCCGTCTCGCCATGAAAGCCGTGGTGCAGCGTGTGCAAAGAGCTTCCGTAACGTGTGGCGATCGAACCGAATCAATTAAAAAAGGCCTGCTGCTGCTCCTTGGCGTCGCTCGAGATGATGGGCTCGAAGAGGCCAATTGGATGGCCCATAGCATCGCCCACCTCCGAGTG
>CALDQF010000302.1 GCA_937911845.1 uncultured Phycisphaera sp.
GAAGAATTTCCCACCGGTCCGCCAATCGATGCCGCTGCAAGTGGCCTCGCATGTACGACGTCAGCTCGCGGATCTCACGCTCCCCCGAAAGAAAGGTCAGCACGTCCCCCGCCGGCATTTCACGACGGATTTCATCGAACGCGGACGCCACGGAAGATTCCAATTCCAACGAAGCATCTTGTTCAGACCGAGGACGCCAACGGACCTCGACGGGATACGTTCGCCCCTCCACATTAACCACCGGCGCGCCATCGAAGTGTTGAGCCATCCGCTCTGGGTCGATGGTCGCGCTGGTCACAATGACGCGAAGCTCCGGCCGTTTTTCCCGAGCACGACGGAGCAAGCCAAGTAGAAAATCAATATTGAGGGAACGTTCGTGGGCCTCGTCCACGATGATGGTGTCGTAGCGTGAAAAATGGCGGTCACGTTGAGCCTCGGCCAGCAGAATGCCATCGGTCATCACGCGAAGCTTGGTCTCTGCCCGCGTGCGATCGGTGAATCGAACCGACCAGCCAACCTCGCGTCCCAACTCAACCCCCACCTCTTCGGCCACTCGACTGGCCACCGAACGAGCCGCAATCCGTCGAGGCTGGGTGTGCCCGACCAAGCCACCGCTCTCACGGCCCAGAGCCCAACACAGTTTGGGCAATTGGGTGCTTTTGCCAGAACCGGTTTCCCCGCACACAATCACCACCCCGAACGCCTTGAGGTGCTCGGCAATCGTCTCAGCGTGCTGCGTAATTGGCAGCCCTGGAGCCAAAGTCAGGTTGGGTGAAGCAGAACCCACACCTTGAGCATAGGAGACGAAACAGCTCAGCCCCAAGCGGAGATCAGGAAGATTAGATCTCCGGTACCCACGCTCCCGTTGCCGTCCAGATCGAACGGCGAATCGGTCATACCCCAGGACGACAGCAGCAAGATCAAGTCGTTGACGCCGACCACACCATCGCCGTTGAAATCTTCCGGACGTGTTGGCGGTTCAAGCTCACGCTCGAAGGTGACTTCAAGGCGCGGCTTGATCATGCCATTTGACGCCTCACTGGTCCAGATTGAAATGCCGTCGTCGTTGCCGGTCACGATCTCGGGCAGGATCGCCACACCCCAGTTGGGCTGGCCGTCGCTCCACCGCTGAACCAAAGCAGTCACATCCATACTGCGGCCAAAATCCGATGAAGGGTCGTTGTCTCCCAAAAAGATCGCCACCCGATCTCCCAAATCTTCGGGGACCGAAAGCCCGTTGCCCAATGAGTTCCAAGTCGATGACTCATCCCAAGGCACCAAGACTTCATGGACATAAAAATCAGGGTTGGCAAAAGGGTTGTCAATGTCGTCTTGCAGCTCCAAGATCAAGCGGGCCTGGGTGATGACCGAACCCAATGGGATTTTTCCCGAGGCATCATCTTCACTGAACATCCCATCAAATCGCAGAAGGGCTTGCCCCTGGTTGTCGGTGAAAATGGAGTTGGACGTGTCATCATCGGATTCTCGAGTGTCATCACCTCCGTAGCTGGTATTGGGTTCGTCTTCGTTGATCCACGTGTCTTGGGTGCCCACGTAGGCGTTGATGCCTTCTTGGAACGCAACGAACCCACGATCGGCGGGGAGCGCATAGGCACCAAAGGTGACGGGCAGCGTGCAAACCGACTCGTCCGCCGTGCGGTACTGATCCAAGGTTGGTGAATAACTCTCGACCCGGATCTCTTCCAGTTCGGTGTCAAACTCCATGATGCGGAGCCACCCATCACCCCCGTTGGGGTCATCCTGATAATCGGCCAGTACTTCGTGTACCGGCAGACCGTTCACATTCGTAGAGATCTGTCGGAACTCCTCATGGAAGTGCCCACAATTCACCATGCAAATGGAAGGGTTGCGACGCACCAACCAACGAAAAATATCTTCCGCACGGTTTCCACCATCTGCGTAAATGCCCTCGAAGGTGTACCAAATGTCAGGAAAGCGACCGCTGGGAACGACCGGAACTCCTGCGGTGTAGTCCTCAGCGTCCTGCATGTACCGGTGCGTGGTCAGAACCGCCACACGATCGCGGTGCTGGTCGAGAATGGACTGGGCCCACACCATCTCCCGGGTGGGGACATCACATTCCAAATGCAGCCAAAGGAAGTCCCAACCACCCGCACTGAAGATCTGGGCGTTGCTCATCCCACTTGGAGAACACCCTAAGAAATAGGGTTCGTCTTCCCACTTGGTTGGGCCATAGCGTTCGGCAAAAAATTGCGGAATGTAGGCTTCGTCCCCACCGCAGTAAGGCTTGATGTCGTGGTTCCCCGCGGAGACACCCCACGGAATATTGGTGGCATCAAGCAGATCCAATGCAGACTTGGCATTGGCCCATTGGTCCAACTGGTCACCACAATTCACCACGTCTCCGTAGTGCGACACAAATTCGATATCGCGTGCAACTTGCTGTTCGGATACCCATTGGGTTTGGGCACGGAAGATCTCCGGAAACGACTGGCTGTAATTTTGCGTATCGGGTATGCCAATCACAGTGAAAGTCTGAGCAAGGGACACCGACAGAATTTGAAGCGTCATGGCACCATCATGATTTATTTTTGTTCAGAATGCATGTGCACAAAAAAACCCCCGCCAGAGGCGGGGGTTTGTGAACAATGCAATGTGTGTGTGGACTTGCTTTACGGGCAAGAACCATACGCTGACAGCAGAATCGTCAGATCGGTAAATCCGGTCTCACCATTCCCATCCAAGTCACCTCCATCATTGATGCCGTAGGAGGAAAGCAACACGGTCAGATCGGTAAAGCCAACCGTGCCGTCACCGTTGAAGTCAGCCGGACATGGCGCCGGTGGGTTGTCACCCAAGACGTTCAAAGTCAAGGTTCCGGCCCATTGATCTTGCAGGCCGAAGTCGTAGCCATGGGCAAACGCAATCGACCAGGTTCCGCCACCGACCAAACCTTGACCACAGAAGTCATAGGTATGGGTGTAGTTGCCGGAACCGGCAACATCCCAGTCCGCGGGGAAGTCATCGATTTCCTCACAAAGATCAATGTTGTATCCGCCGACCTCAACACACGTACCATCGGGGTCTGTGATCTGAATAATCAAATCGCCGGCCCAGGTGCCATCGTCATCGAGATTGGTGAACGCCAAGT
>CALDQF010000303.1 GCA_937911845.1 uncultured Phycisphaera sp.
CATTGTTTTATAGGTCTCAATTTCACAAATTCTTTGGACAATTCTGCCGATACGTCGGCTGCCGGTACCTTTTGAAATAAACACAGCAAAGCGCTGATGGCCACTGGCATCAAGACGAAAATCACCGGCGGCTACTGCCGCGCCGTCCAGTACGGAGCTTACAGCGACGCTCTCTTGGACAAACCAATTTTTTAGACATTTCTGAATTGTAGCATCATCTGGCCGTTGTTCGACACGTAGGTTAATCGACGTTACACAGGCGTCTTGTAAATCTAAAAGCCAATCTTCGGGAAAGCCATAAAATTCTGCAGGATCAAAGGCGCGCTCGGAAAGACCGTCTTGAAACAAAGTGTAAGTAACAAACTCAGTATGTTGTTCCCATTTAAGATTATATCGGCCCAAAGGCTCGGAATAATGCGTCGCATTAGGTTGGGGGTGTGGTGCTCCAAAGCGATCCAGCAGTTTGATCAATTGGGCTCGATCAAGATCGCGGCGATGTGCTTGTAGTTGCCGCGGCGGGACCAGCTTTCGTGGAACGCGCGAAGCTCAGCCAAAGCTTGATGCTCCAGAGCTTCGACGTCGTTGCAGATGTTGCCGTCGTGGTCGTACTCGCAGGCGGGGCTGGAGATGCGAGGCCAGTGGAATTTCGGGAACAAGCCCACCTTGTCGGGCAACGTGTTGGTCACCGAAAGGGTGTAGCCCGAACGCCCGTGGAAGGCATGGTCGAAGTGCACGATCATCAAATCGTTGACGTTGTCGTGGAAGTTGGTGCGACCGAGCTTGCGGGCCTTCCAGTCAAACGCCGCCTTCATGCAGTTCTCCACCGCGAGCGAACCGCCGGCCACCCAGAAGTGGTGGTCGAAGCCTTCGGGGCTCACGTGCGTGGCAAACGCATCCACAAACGATGCCATGTGCGAGCTGTAGAGGTCGCAGTTTGAAGGATTGGCCTTGGCCACCGTCAACAGTTCTTTCTCGAAACTGGCTTCGTTGAGGCCGGGGTGGTTGTATCCCAGTGGCCACGAGGCATAGCAGGTGAAGCAGTCGAGGAACTTGTCGCCGCTACGCGAGTCGTGGACCCATGGCCCCGTGGACTGTTCAAGGTCGAGCACAATGTCCATGCCGTCGGTCAGCTGGTGCTTCTTCAAAATTTCATGGACGTCGGTGGCCTCGATGGTGGTCATGGCGAACTCCGGGTTCCGTCGGGGACGGGTGGGGGCAGCGGTTTGGGGGTCAAGAACAGGTCGTCGCCCCCACAGAGGGGCGGAACGGCATTGTAAAGGGTGTCGGCAGAATCCCGGCATCTCCTTGACGCAGAACGCATGGTTTGAACGACTCAGCCGTAGAATCGGACCTGTGACGCTGCTCGATCTCACCATCCAGCGCGGCTTGCTCGAAACCGACCAAGCCGAACGGGTCCGCGAAGAGACCGCCCGCACCGGCGAATCGCTGGCGGCGGCGATCGTGCGGATGGGCTTTGCCAACGGCCTCGCTCTCGCCGAAGCCCTCGCCGCGGCCTTCCATATGGAAGTCGTCGACCTGCAAGAAACCACCCCCACCCGCGAAGCCCTCGACGCACTCCCCCGCAAGATTGTCTTCGCCCAGGCGTGCGCCCCCTTTGGCAAACTTGAATCCGGCGGCACCTTGGTGGCCATCGACAACCCGGCCGACCTCGACGCCCAAGAAACCATCCGCTTCCACGCGGGTGGGCACGTGGAATTCCGCGTGGCCCCCGAAGACGAGATTCGCGCGTTTCAACGCCGCCACTATGGCGCGGCCGGCGACACCCTCGAGGCCCTCGGC
>CALDQF010000304.1 GCA_937911845.1 uncultured Phycisphaera sp.
GAAGCTTGGGTGGCCCAAGCCAATGCAACGGGGCAGGTGCAAGCATTCCGAGTGCCACCCCAGCCGATTGGGCAATTGCAAAATGGTTGGTCGATGCAAAAGACCGTGGATTTCACGCTCTTGTTGCTGGGTGGCGTTTCCATTGCATTCCAACTGCCCGTGTTGATCCTCGTCTCTGGTTGGCTTGGCCTTGTGGATCCCACCATGCTGCGTCGGGGGCGTCGTTTGGCCTTGGGTCTCTCCACCGTTCTGGCAGCGGTACTGACCCCTCCCGATGTGTTCTCGTTGCTCCTGCTCTTGGTGCCTCTGTATTTGCTGTACGAGCTTTCGATCATCTTGTTGGTCCTGTTGCCTTCGAGTCGGGTGGCCCAAGGGGCTCTGAGGATCGGACCACGGGGCTTCCGAACCCCTGAGCCATTCCGTCCGGATCAGGGCGATGGGGTTTCGCGTTCCGATCCTGAGGACGACGCCTCGTGAGTCATGGGCACCGTGGGAGCCGGCGTCGTCGTCGCCGTGCGCGTGGCGTTGATCTCGATCGAATCATGATGAAGCGAGCTTTAGATCTGGCACGATCCGCTGCGGCTCAGGGTGAAGTACCCGTGGGGGCCGTGGTCCATCGAAATGGTGAAATCATCGCCGAGGCGGCCAACACCCGAGAAAATGATGCCGATCCGGTGGGTCATGCGGAACTGCTGGCGCTTCAGTTGGCCGGCCGAGTCCTTGGTCGTTGGCGACTGACGGACTGCACTCTGGTGGTGACCTTGGAACCGTGTGCCATGTGTGCGGGGGCTTTGGTGAATGCTCGCATCGGCCGGCTTGTGTGGGGTGCTGACGATCCCAAGGCGGGTGGCTGTCGGTCTCTCTATCAGATCCCGGCTGACTCAAGATTGAACCATCGTCCTCCTATGGTTGGAGGGGTGCATGCGGTGATATCCGCATCGCTTCTCCGTTCATTTTTTCAAGCCCGACGCCGAAAGAAGAAGCGATGTTGATGTGCTTTGATTTGGGAGAGATCCTCGTTCGGGTGTCCCCGAACTGGTCCGTTGCTTTGGGCCGCGTGGTCGAAGAGGGCAATTGGTCTGATTTGGAAAGAGACCACCAAACAGGACACTTGGACCGGAATGGTTTTCTTGCGGCCATGGCTCGTCGACTCGATGTCTCAGAAGAAGAAGTGGCGGTCGCCCATGACGGATGGATCGAGGGCGAGATGGAGGGCGCTGAATCACTTTTGGTGGATCTGAAAGCCGCCGGACACGGCATCGCCTGTTTGTCCAACACCTGTTCTTGCCACTGGGATGTGATGCAACATTGGCCAATCTTCCGTCATATTGAGTACCCCCACGCCTCCCATCTGCTGGGTGCATTCAAACCCGATGTGACGATTTATGAAGCTTTCGCCAAGGCGGTGCAGATTGCACCGGAAGACATCATGTTTTTTGACGATCGCAGGCCCAACGTTGAAGCCGCGGCCGCTTTGGGATGGCAGGTCATGCACGTACCGGTGGGCACGCCTCCCATCCCTCGCATTCGTCACATGCTGGGCTCGTTGGGGTTGCTCTGACCATCGTCTGGTGAGCTTTGGGTGGGCGTGCCAAGAATTTCGGCGGCCACCACGGTAGCAAACATCCCCCGTGGGAGGGTGAACCGAAGCTCGATGTAGCCCCCGTGTTCATCGAATCCACCCTCAACTCCAGGATCAGAAAGATGAAAACGCGAGGGGCGGCGTTCGGCTCGAGGCACCCAAGTGCTTTCGAGCCAGCTGGGATCAATCTGATACTTGGCAAGCACCCGCGCTTCGATTTCGCCTTGCACGCCGTCGGCCAGTTCCGCGCCCTGACCCCAAAAGAGGGCACTGGGGAGGCCGCCATCGGCCACGGGCAAAGGTGTTTTTTTGAGTGGATCGACAGTGAGATCTCCCGGTTCATCGACGTGCAGCAATCCGAGGCGGCATCGCTCTTCAAGTATCTGATTGAAGAGAAAGGATGAGAAGGCACTGGTCAGGAAATTCAAAGTCGTGCGGCCGCCGGCTCGAACCGCTTTTTCAGGATCTCGGTACTTGACCCACTTGCGGGCCGCCAGCATCTCAAAGCGTTGTGATGAAGGCCAGCCCGAGCGGAGGACGTGCTCATCTTGACGGACCCAAGCCTCGCGCAACGCCGTTTGGTTGGCGGGGTGGTTGCTGTCGCTGGGCCCGAGCAATTCATCGAGCACCGCTTGCCAAGAACCGTTCAACAGTGCGGCCCCCAACCGGTGGTTGTTCTGGCGGTAGCCGAATCTTTGGGGGCCGTAAAATGCCGGAAGACCTTCATTTTCGATGCGTTCCAGCATCCGACCCACGGCTGGTGTCTTCAGGGGGTCTATCTCTCGGATTTTGATGACAAATCGGTTTCACATAGAAGCGGATCACTTTCCTCAAATTTATTGAATGGGCACAACTCTGAAAAAACAACAACTTCTCAAAACATATGCTTGACCAAACATACGGCAAAACGATTCACGGGATGTCAAATTTTCAAAATATCTTCTTTGAATCGAACCAACAATTTCAAAGATT
>CALDQF010000305.1 GCA_937911845.1 uncultured Phycisphaera sp.
GCGTGTCAACTTTCACAGGCGGCGATTCAATTGCGGACATGGTGGTGAAGCAAGAGCCAGATCAACTCGAAAGTCCTCACAGTTTTGGGGCGGGGTTGTACCTACGACATGATCAAAAGCTGTCAGGATTGAGGAACGCGCTTTCGAACGGAAAGCATCAATTCAGAACGATCAACGACGCGATCCAACCCGCTTCTCGAGTCAAAGAGGGATTGGTCGTGACTGTGACAAAAGGGCCCCGAAAAATCGAGCATTCGATACGCTGATCGGCATGTCACTCCCTGTCGCCTGCATCGTCGATTTGGGTTCCAATGCCATCCGTTTTTTGGTGGCTTGCCCTGGCCAGCATGGCCATTTGAAGGTTCTCCATCGTGAGCGAAGCCCGATCCGAATCGGAGATTCAGTGTTCACTACCGGAAGAGTGGGGAATGAGACCCAGCGGATCATCGACGCTATCCAACACTTTCAGACAATTGTCGTGAATCTCACGAGAGAATCCTCCAACGCCCCGCCCCATTGGCTTGCGGTGGCGACGAGCGCGTTGCGTGAGGCTGATGATCGTGATGAGGTCATTCGGAGCGTTCAAGAAGCCACACAAATTGACATCGAAATTTTGTCCGGCGAGCAAGAAGCACAGTTGGCGTTGCGGTCGGTTGCTGCGGTTCGAACACTTCCAGGACCTTTTCTGGTTGCTGATCTGGGAGGCGGGAGTTTGGAATTGATTCTTGGACACGACAGTCAAATGCTGCGATGCTCATCGTTTCAACTTGGCGCTGTCCGTTGGCAACAAGCAGTGGATTCGGAAGCCACGGATGCACTGCCTCGCATTCATCGTGAACAAGATCGGCTTCGCGCCTTCACCGCCAACCACCAAGCCCACACCTGTATTGGCCTTGGGGGTGCGTTCCGGACCATGCATCACATGACGGGCCAGCGCTTTCTGGATGAATCCCTGTTGAAGCAGTGGCGCTCTGATCTGGCCCCCTTGTCAGCTCGAGAACGAACCCAGCTGTTCGGAATGCCTGAAGACCGGGCCGACATCATCATTCCGGCAATCGATGCGCTGTGCCTCACTCTGGAGGCCGTCCACGCCAAAGGGTGGACTCAGGTTGAGGGAGTTGGCGGTATCGCTGATGGTCTGGCTCAGCAGATCATTCGAAGCCAGACCGACCAAATGGACGAGAATCCAACCTGAATTGGAATGTGCTCGTGCTGAATTGGAATGTGCTCGTGAGCTGAAATGCTGAAGTTCAGTTTCGGCGGCGACGACGTCCCAGAGCACCCAAACCGATCAGAGCAAGCA
>CALDQF010000306.1 GCA_937911845.1 uncultured Phycisphaera sp.
TCCACTACGGCCCCGATGTCTTGATTCCGCAACCAGTGCGATGAACGAGAAGTCCGACCGACTGCGATTGCATCCGGTCACGGATCACGAAGCTGGTCACACCTGCATTGAGATCGATCCCCAAGAAGGGCTGCTGATTGGCCGCCGCGATGACGGTTGGCTGGCCCACCCCAGCATTTCTCGACAGCACGCGCGGGTCACCCATCAAGATGACTCCTGGACCCTCGTGGATACGAATTCCACCAGTGGAACATGGCTCAACACGGTTCGGTTGGAATCCGATGAGTTGGTTCCCCTGAATCCGGGCGACCTGATTGCTTTTGGCCAAGTGGAATGTGTGGTGGAAGGCGGCGCCAGCATTCCTGCGGCACCTCCCAGCCCGAGCGCGGGACACACCAGCGACATTACCCAAACCGAATTCATCGTCGCCCTCAATGCCGAAGACTCCGAAGATCGCGAAGAAGCCTGGTGGATCTTCGACGCCCGCTACCGGAACCTTCTCGAGCGGTACCTCCGTTCGCGAGGCTGCCGAGACCACGACATCGCCGACATGTGCCAAGACGTCTTCGTCTCCTTGATCTCCGCCCTCAAGGGATTCACCTACGACCGCACCCGCGGACGATTCCGGGGATACCTGCTGCGGTGCGTGCAGCACGCCCTGGCCAAGAAAATGGGACGAGAAACGCGGGCCCCCGCCCTGCTTGAAGTCTGGGACCCTCCGGCCGAGGAAGATCCGGTGTGGCACGCCATCTGGCGCCAGGAATACGTCATCGACCTGATGCGGCAAGCTCGGGGCCAGTTTGATGGGAAGACTTTGACGGCTTTCGAGCGGCACGGACGAGCTGGAGAATCGTCACAGACGGTGGCCAAGGACCTTGAAATGACCCCGGAAGCCGTCCGCCAGGCCAAACACCGCGTTGCAGCGTGGCTGCGGACGCGACTAAACCACGAATAATTTTCGGATTTCCTGTCACGATCCGTCGATGGGTCTCCTATACGCAGTGAGAGCCCTTCCGCTTGATGGGGACCGAGGCCCAACGGCCTGGTCAAGAACACAAACGCTCGATTGACCTCCGGGGGATCAATCGGGCGTTGTTCGTTTGATCGGAGGCAGCAGGATCCATCCTTCCATAGTGGTGAGGTAAGGCAACCGCCCCACCCGCACCTCTGGAGAAAGCCGCCACCCCCCCGGGCCCTGAGGTGTGGACATTGCATCTTGGCCCATACGACTCAAATCCAGCAATGCCTCACTGACCGCAGCGCTTTGCAACGCCG
>CALDQF010000307.1 GCA_937911845.1 uncultured Phycisphaera sp.
CGCGGCAAGCGCCACGTCCGCGAGATACTTGGCAAGGAAAGCAAGGACGATCGCCGCCCACTGGAGCGAGAGAAAATCACCTAGAACGTCGAATTCACTGCCAAAGATGACGAGCGAAACAGGAGACGCGAGTGACGCGACGACCGCGGTCGGAACCACCGTGACGATGCAGAGCAGACGCACCACCGTCTTTGCCAACCGTTTGAAATCCGATGGATCTCCGTGCCGGCTTCTGGCCATGATGGGAAATGTGAAACGACCAAAGAGCGATATGAATCGCCCCACCACGTTCTTGGACAGTGCGATCGACCGTTCCAAAAACCCCAAGATCTCTTCGGAAAAAACACGCCCGATGAGCATTGCCGAAATCGCAGTGGCGCCGAAGTGAAGTACTCCAGACGCTGCGAGCTTGAAACCGAAGTTCATGGTTGATTTCGCGGCGGAGAATTTCGCCGGCCGGCCGGGAATCCATCCTGTCAGCAACGCCATCATCACAAGATTCGCAAGCGAAGCACCGAGAAGTCCCAATGGAATCGCGATGACGCCCAGGCCCATGATTGCCAAGGCAATCGGAATGAGATTGGTCAAGAGACTCGTGACGACCTCCATGCCCGAGATCGCCTTGAATCGCATTTGCCTTCGCATGAGGGCCCGATACTGGGCGGCCATGCCAGAAACGACGAGGTTGATACCCATCACAATCCCGAGATCCATCAACTCTGCGCCATCGAACCAGATTTCGAAAATCGGAATCAACACGATCAGGAGACCGCAAACAAGCGCTGCAAATGACGAATTGAGATAGAAGAATAGGGAAGAAAGTTCCGCGTTCACACGCTTCAAGCGGACCACGCCGTCTCCAAGCCCGAAATCACCAAAGAGGTTCAGAAACGCCAGCGGGACGCCCGCCTGAAGAAGACGGCCGAATTCAGCAGGCTCTATGAGAATCGTCAGCCAATATGCACTCAGTCCGTAAACCCCGAATCGGAGGATGGCTGATGCAATGACAAAGCCGCTCATCCGTCCCGCGCGACGAAGGTCATTCGACGAATCGATCGCGGCGAATGGATCCCGAACCTTAAACCAGGAAAACTTCGTCATCTAGATCAATCGAAGCATTCAGAATCACTGATTGGGCGAGATCCATTCTGGTCCTTGTCGCTCAACCTAATGTCGACACCACGCTCGACAGGCCAATCGATTCCGATGTCCGGATCATCCCACTGAATGGTCCGCTCACCGAGCGGGTGATAGATGTCGGAGCACTTGTAATGCACGTCGACCACGTCATCCAGGGATAAGAAACCATGAGCAAAGTAGGGGGGAATCCAAAGCGAATGCTTGTTCTCTTCTGAGAGGACAGCGCCGACCCAAGAGCCGAATGTTGGGCTTGACCTCCGAAGATCCACTGCTACGTCAAAGATTGATCCCCGAGTGCACCTTACAAGTTTCCCCTGAGGGTGCTCGAGTTGGTAATGAAGCCCCCGCAAGACACCTCTCGAGGATCGGCTCCAATTATCCTGAACAAAGCCAGCTTCGACTCCAAGCGCTTCGAACTGGACGGCCGACCAAGTCTCAAGGAAGAAACCCCGAGCATCCCCGTAAACGACGGGATCAATCAATATCACATCAGGAATGGCCAGTTTTTCAATAGTCACTTCGACCGACCCCATCATGGGAAATTTCGAGAAGGAACGAACGCCGCTGCCGCCTCCGGATTCGCTAGCAACGCCACTGTTATCCGCATCACGGAGCCAACTGCGGACTGCCCACGATCTCGTTTTCAACTCGCGCGATGACCTTCAGCAATTGGGTGTCGTTGGAAAACAACGCCATGCGCTTCGCATCGGCCAACTGAAGGCGAGCCTGATCAACGAGTCCGGCCGCAGAAAGAATCCTTGAAGAAGTGACCAGGAAGGCCGCGTTACCCTTGTCGGATGCGATTGCACGATCCACAAGATCCCGAGCCTCGCTCGTCCGACCGACCTGCAGGTAGTAGGTCGCTCGCGAGTCAAGTACCTCCGGATTCTCTCCCGCGATCTGGGCGAGGAAGCGATCTGCAAGCTCAAGTGCCTCGAGATTCTCGCCAGTTGAAAGGAAACGCTCGAGGGCGTCCTTGTCGAATTCGCCTGTTTTCGCGAGGAGGTTGTTCGACCAGATGACCATCGGAGTCAGCGATTGGTAGATCGCATCACGGCGGGCCACAGGGAGATCGTCGTATGCCAGAAGGTCATCGATGAGTGCGCGCCGAGCAATGATTCCATTGCTGGCCCGGGAAAGACCACCGACCGCATCATCGAGAGACAGCAAGTCTGCCTGAATGATTTCCAAGAGGAGACTCTCATGCGGAGTCCGATCTCGCCCTGAGACCGTCTCAATCATGGTCTTCAGGGCCTGCTCGATCGGGGCTTCGCGATCCTCGACATACTTTCGAAACGCGACCTGCGCGGAAGCCAGCTGGAAATTCACGGGCGGATCAAATTTGTCGACTTCGTCCAGTCCCGCGATCAAACCGTCACTACTCGACAACTGGAGGACATTGATCCAATTCTGAGCTGCGTCGTCACGCATGGCGCCGTCCGAATCGAACGGACCCACGAGATCGAGTGCCCTCCCTGCCTGACCATCATGAAGCAGTGCTGCCGCAAACACCCGAAGCAACGCGGGATTCGTCGCCAGGATCGCCTCGGTCGCATTGCCGTTCCGATCCAGGGCGTCGATGATGCCTTTCCAATCACCGACCTCGACCAGAATCAATACCAGCGTCTGAAGTTGCGAAGCGGTCAAACCCTGCGTCGCTACCGAGTCAATCTCACGCAGGGTACGTTCCGCACTTTCCTCGTCTCCCGAAAGCATTTCGACCCGAGCCAACTGTAAGAGGGCATCGACAGACCGAGGGAAACGGGCGACAAATCCCGTTGCGAGGATTCTCACATCGCTCAGCACCCTCTCCTGGGCGTCGACATCACCGTCGGATCGCGCAGCAAAGAACTCCTTGAGAAACAAGCGAATCACCCGCTGCCACAGCATTCGCCCCCTCGGCTTGGAGGCGAGAACTCTTCTCCCGAGGGAAAGCAGGTCTGGGTCAATCCTTGAACCCGGCGGCGTATTCACCGGCCAGCAGCAGCGACCGCCCACGGTCCAGCTTGCTCGGCACATGGTTGGGATTGTGGCCGAGGGCGCGTTCGAAACAATCGAGCGCCTGATCCCGACGCCCCAGGTCGCGAAGCGCCACGCCCAGGTTGTGCAGGGTGTCGGGGTTCTTGGGGTCTAGGTGGACCGCCTGTTGATGGCTGGCGACGGCGGCTTCGAACCGGCCCAGGTCGCGCAGCACGTTGCCCAGGTTGGAGTGGGACGACGCATTGCGCGGACGCAATGCGATGGCCCGGCGATAACAGGCGACGGCGGCCTCGGGCCGTTTGGTCGCGCGCAATACGACGCCCAGGTTG
>CALDQF010000308.1 GCA_937911845.1 uncultured Phycisphaera sp.
AGAGCACCACCAACCGCTTTGCTGACAATCCCAACGCGGCCGCGGTCGGAGTTCGACTGTTCCATGACGAGCGACTTTCGGCCAACGGAAAGATCTCTTGCGCGCACTGCCACCGCGTTGAGCACGGGTACACAGATCAAAAAAAGCTTGCCGTCGGTGTAGGAACCGGTACCCGAAACACCATGTCTTTGCTTGACGTCGCGCACGTTCGTCAGCCGTTCTGGGATGGCGCGGCCGATTCGTTGTGGATGCAAGCACTGGAGCCCTTTGAGGCGCCTTTGGAACACGGCATTGATCGAGTCACCGTTCTGCGAAAGATCGTTGAAGATGATCCGTTGCGTGAGGCTTTCATCAAGGTCTTTGGTGCGCTCCCTGACGTATCCGACCACTCGAGATTTCCTTCTGCCACACCCCGCGCGGCGGCTCCTGTTGCGTTGCGTGAGGCTTGGTCTGGCATGAGGTCTGAGGATCAAGCTTTGGTGAACGCGGCCTACGCCAACGTGGGCAAAGCGATTGAAGCCTACGAACGCACCTTGGTCTCCCCACCAGCGCCGTTTGATGCCTTTGCCGCCGCGCTCGCTGCGGGCAATGACGAAGCGGCCCGACGAGCGATTTCTCCAGCGGCCCAGCGGGGCTTCCGAATCTTCTTGGCCGCGGGTTGCCGCAACTGCCACTCGGGCCCTCGCTTCACCGACGAAGGCTTCCACAGCAATGGGACGCCGCCCTCTGCAGGCCAACGCCCCGACCCCGGGCGCTGGCTGGGGCACCCCAAACTGCTGCGTTCGGCATTCCGCGCTGATGGGCTCTATTCGGATGACCAAGCCAGCGATCAAGCCCGGAGCACGGCATCCACCCCGAGGCAGCCGGACATGGTTGGCACCTTCAGAACGCCGACCTTGCGGCATCTCGAGCACACCGGTCCGTACATGCATGACGGTTCTATGAGCAGCCTCGAGGCGGTCGTGCGGCACTACAACCGTCTTGACGGCGCTATGCTCGATCATCATGGTGAGGCATTGCTCCAACCGCTTGGTCTTGACGAGGTGTCCGAATTGGACCTCGTGGCTTTCTTGCGCTCACTTTCTGTGCAATTCGGCCGATAACCCACCAAATTTGCTGGGAAAAGCAACCGATGAGAGTATCCCTGCGGATGTATCAGCTGTGAAGAACGATCCCAAACACCGGTTCCACCTCAGTTCGCTGGCGGTGCTTCTCCTGTCCGGCACCACGCTTGCGCACGAGGATGACCCCAAGGCGAGCCATGTGCCTATTCCAAACACCATCGGGGCGTACGCCGAGACCGACGGTCCGGCCCAACGCAATGTTTTGGGGGGGATTGCCGAAGGCGTGGTATTGCGTAGCGCGATCCCGTTGTCGGGCTTGGGCAACGCGATTTCCGGGTCCGATTGTTGGGGCTACGTTTCCCCCTCTGGACGCGAGTACGCGTTGGTCACGGTGTACGACGGAATGTTTGTCTACGAGATCACCGATCCTGGTGCTCCCCAGGAGATCG
>CALDQF010000309.1 GCA_937911845.1 uncultured Phycisphaera sp.
GGTCTGGCGCGGCGGTCGCCTCTGCTTCGCATTTTCGGAATCTGCGCCCCTTGCACTTGTTGCAGATCTGGATGTTTACCCAGCGAGAGCGGCCCGCGCGGACCAGCCGACGATCCGGGCCGTCTCTGGCGCCCGTGCCATGGGCTGCTTAGCGGTGCCCAATGGCGCTTACTCTCCATGGTATAACGATTTGCCGTGTAGCGAACCATGGACAATCTTTGGCCATTTTCCCGGTAAGGCACCCGCCAGCAGGCTGCCCCGGGGAGAACGGCAGGCCGTCGGAGAGGGCGCGACAATGTGGCGAGGCGAAACACCACGCCGGTGCTATGTTCGTTCACACAGTCGCGCGAGCGCGTCTGACCAACCATGCCGAACCCCATGGGTCCTCATTCAGCAAAGCGGGGTTGCCCACCACGGCTTCGTTGACTTCGATGATTTCACCCGGGAACGGGGCGTAAATATCACTGGTGGTTTTGACAGATTCGACTTCGCCGAGTGAATCTCCGGCCCCCAGCATGGTGCCTGCGGGCTGGATCTCGACAAACGTGACATCGGTCAATTCCTGTACAGCATGGGCGGTCAGTCCAAGCTCGATGGTGTCGCCATCAACTCGAACCCATTCGTGAGAGTCGGTGCAGTAGGTGTTCATGGAATTCTCCGAAGAAGGGAACAGGTGTTCATCCTAGGAAGCGGAACAGATCAAAGTGTGCTTTGGCTCGGTTTGCGGGAAGCCAAAGTACTGAATCAGCGAAGTATTGCGGAATGTCGACCAGAGCGTCGTTATTCGCGGTTGTTCAAAACGGGTCGGGTTTCTGGGATCTTGGCGTTGGGGAGGTGCGGTGTATGAAAACTGGGGTCACCCCCAAGTTCTCGGGTCTTGGGCAATCTGCGGGAGGCTCCGACGCAGGCCAGTCCTCGCCGCGTACACTTCACGGCCGATGATTCCAACGATTTCTGTCGCCGCGTTTGGGCTTGAGCCAGGTGTTGATACTCCCTTTGGAGCATTGCAAGAATTGCCGTCATGGGCTGCCCGAGAGTTGGAGGTCCGGGGCATGAACGTGCCGGCGACCATGCTGGCCGGAGCCACCGGGCGAGATTTTGAACACCTTCGCGACCAAGCCGATCGGTTTGGTTGTCCGGTTCTGGTCTTGGAACAACGTTTGGCGTTGGAATTGTCCTCGTCCGACTCCAGTACGGGAAGCGTGGAGCGCATGCATGCTCTGGCCGCGGCCGCGGTGCGGCTTGGGGCAAGCCATGTCTCCGTGGCGCTGAAAGCTGACAACGATGAACCGTCTTTGGAGCGGGTGGCCTCAATTTTGCGAGAAGTGATGGCGGAAGTCGAGCAACACGAGCTGACGCTGATGCTTCTTCCTCACGAAGGTCTCACTGATGACCCCGAACGTCTCATGGCCTTGGTCAAGTCGGTAGGGGGG
>CALDQF010000310.1 GCA_937911845.1 uncultured Phycisphaera sp.
CCATCACGGAGCACAATGGTGGCGTTCTCTAACCTCTGTCCCGGAGTGGGAATGAGCGTCGCGCCGACCAACGCATGCGTGCGGGGAGCCGCACTGGTCATACCATTGGGCCGGTTTTGAAATTGGGCGTGTGCCTTATTCCCAATCGGGATCAGAACCACAAACAACGTCGAAAGCAAAAGCAGACTTCGGGACATGACCAAAGCCTATCCCGACCGACCCACCAATGACGGCTTACTGGAGGGCGGCTCCCAAGGGATCCCAGACAATTTCTGGCCGGTTGTAGTCCGCCCCGCCGTCCTTGATACCAGTCGAGTCGGTGGTAATGGTGTCATTCAGGTAGTACTGAACAGAGCCATCACCACGAAGGACGTGCCCACCATCATCATGCCTGGCGGAAAAGTGACGCCAATTGGCCAAATGCTGTCTCAGATCCACATTCGAGAATACATCGTCCGCCCGCAATTCATCAGGTCGGGTCCGCTTTTCCAGCATCAACACCGTGACGCCAGGCTTTTGAATTTGGGTTCGCTTCATCACAAAATTGGGATCGGTGGCTATGTCATATCCCGGAGACTCCTCAGCAAGATAGGTGCTTTGGAATGTGTTGTCGAGAGATGCGTTGGGCACGTAACAAAAGAAAGCACGCGGTTGGCCCTGAGGCCAATTGTCCACCACATAGTCGTCAAGGTTGTCCGGAATACCAGCCGCTGGGTCAATGTAAATGGAGTCCGACGGGGGCAACGGCAACAATGAAGGATCTGCAAGTGAGTCCGTCAGATAGTCGCCGTACGGCTTTTGATCCAGATAGGGCGGCAAAGCATTGGCCCAAAATTTGCGTTCACACTCACGTTGGGTCCACGATTGGCCAGTCACCGGAATCCGGCCAAAGTTGTAGCTCAACTCACTCCAATCACCCACCCCGAACCAAGGCAATCCCTCCTTGTTCTCATTGGAATACGTCTGGGCCGCCACCCCCCACTGCCGCAGATTGCTTTGCGACTGAACCGCCTTGGCTTTGCGATTCGCTCCACTCAGGGCGGGGAACAACAAGGAAACCAGCAAGGTGATGATGGCAACGACCACCAACAATTCCAACAACGTAAAGCCTGTGCGAGAACGCGAATTGACAAGTTTGGACATCCGTAGAGGGTATCCCGATCTGAAGTGAAGGTCGAGAACAGGGACAAAACAGAACATTCTGTGTGCCTAAAGTTCTGTTTGCCCAATCAGGACACAAAGATATTGCATCATGTTGAACAAAGAGGGGTAGGCTGAGGTCGATGTCCAAGCTCTCTCGACGCGACGCCCTCAAACTCTCCCTGCTGACTGGCGCCATGCCATTCATACGCCATGAAAATGTCCCTCGGCTCCGAACCGATCGGTTGCGTTTGGGCGTCATTGGGGTGGGCAACCGAGGCGCCGCCAACCTCGCCGCGGTGGGGCATGAACACGTGGTCGCCCTGTGTGATGTGGATGACCGTTACTTGAAAAACACCGCCACTCAACATCAAGACGCCACAACCTTTCGGGATTACCGCGAAATGTTGGATGCGGATCTCGACCTCGATGCCGTGGTGGTTTCGACGCCGGACCACACCCACGCCCCCGCATCAATGGCCGCCATGCAACGCGGCCTGCATTGCTACTGCGAAAAACCACTGACCCACAGCGTGGAAGAAGCCAAGGCCATGGCCAAGTTGGGCAAAGGGCTGGTGACCCAGATGGGGACGCAAATCCACGCCGGAGACAACTACCGGCGGGTCGTGGAATTGATGCGAACCAAGCCCATTGGCAAGGTCACGGAAGTGCATGTCTGGTGCGGAAAGGATTGGTCCGGCGGACGAAACAGTGCGCCAGAACAACCGGCTCCCGATCACCTCGACTGGAAGCTGTGGCTTGGGGACCGCGCCGACCGTCCGTACCGCGATGGCTTGCACCCTGGAAGCTGGCGACGCTTCTGGGAGTTTGGCGGCGGCACCTTGGCCGACATGGGCTGCCACTACATGGACTTGCCATTTTGGGCCCTTGAACTGGGCACCCCCAAACTCGTAACGGCCGACGCACCCGAACCCGCGCATCCCGTGGGCACGCCCAAAGATCTCCACTGCGCTTGGACGTTCGACCACCTAGGGAACGAGTTGGTCTTCCATTGGTACGACGGTTCCCGACGCCCAGACTGCTTGTCCACGCTGACCTACGACAATGGTCAGCCCGTCAACTGGAATTCGGGCGTCCTTTTCGTGGGCGAGGACGGCATGGTTCTTGCCGACTACGGACGCCATTATCTGCTGCCCGAACAACAGTTCGTGGGCTTCACTCCGCCACCAGCAAGCATCCCCAGTTCCATCGGACATCACCGGGAATGGCTCGAAGCCATCCGCACCGGTGAACCAACAACCTGCCATTTTGCCTACAGCGGCAATTTGACCCAGACCGTGCTCTTGGGCAACCAGGCGTACCGCGCGGGCGGATCACTGAAGCTCTGAAGCAACCTGCCCCAAACCACGAGCTCGCCACCACAGCCAAGTCCCTTGGGCTAGGTAGCCCACGCTGGTCGCAGTCCCGGCAACCACAAGGCCGCCAAACTTTCCGGACCACACCCCCAAAGCCAGCAGAACGCAATCAACGACCAAGAAGCAAACCACACTTTCGGTGATGGCCCTGGTCTTGTGAAAATGCACCAAGAACCCCTGCCAGTAAGAGTGCATGCAATTCAAAATGGCAATTGGCGCAACAAACCACGCGGCATAGCGCGCGAGTTCAGCCAGCTGAGGTTCAAGACCAAGAACTTCCTCGAAATACCACGCGCCAAATGGGGTGGCGAAGCCAACCGAGATCAGTGACGCAACTCCACCCACGGTGAGCCCCATCCAAAACAAGGTTCGCCTCGCCCCGTGCGCGCCAGCATGCTTCACCACCACTTCATTGAAAGCGTGGCCCACACTTCGAAGCAAGAAGGTAGAACCCATCAAAGGTCCCCAAACCGCAAGGGTGTCCACGGGATTGGGCATTTGCGCCATTGCCGTGGAGCCAATCGGGCGACCGATGAACCCAATCAACGGTGTGATCGCCAGTGGCCAATAGAAGACGGCAATGCTTTTCCAACCGGGAGGTGGAGAAGCGTGCTCCGCCAATGGACCCCGAAGCACTTTTCGCATGAAGCAGCGGGCGGCAATGGCTTCACAGAACACCGCAAACGACAAAGCCCCCCCGGCCAGAGCGGCCCCATCAAGCCAACGGGTCCAAAGTCCCACCGCCAAGAACAAACACAGCGTCAACAAGCGAACCCCAGTGCCTTTGGTGACGGAGCTGGCGTGTCCAAACCGAATCAAGACACCTTGGTGGAACCGGCGGTCCGCAATGGCCCATGTCCACGGCGTCATCCACTGCAGCGAGCGACGGGCAGGCTCCAAGGTCTCCGCCGGCGCCCCCATCAGGTCCCCCACGATGACATCAAAGAGTGGAGTGAAGGCCACCGCGACGTGCACCACCGTGCAGACTGCCGCCAAAGCATGGCTGAAGAACAACAATCGGCGGTACGCCGCGCGATCGGTGCACAACTTCGTGCTGGCCGCAAGCAACATGATGATGGGCGTCTCGATCAGAATCGCCAGCGGAAACGAAAGTCCCCCGTGCCCGGCGAGCTGCGCTGTCGAATCGGGAAGCTTGGTGACCGCACCCACCACGAATGGATCTTCGATCGCCATCAGCAGCCAGCTGAGAGCGAGGGGGATCCAATCGCGAAGAACATCGGCGGCCCGCAGCGGGCGTGCGGGCTGCATTCTTAGATTCTAGGTCAGTGCGATGCCGCGGCACCTGCCCCTTTGGGAACCCGGATGGCCCGCACCATGTCTTGGGTGCTGGCACTTGGCGCAGGGAAGCATGCCCCAACCGCCACACTCACGACAAAGTTCAGCAGCATCCCCACTGATCCGATGCCCTTGGGACCAATACCGAACCACCAATGTTCAGCCGTATCAAGCTCCGGATGCAGGAAGCGAAACCAGACAATCGCGCTGGCCGTAAAGAGAAGGCCGGTGATCATTCCCGCCGCAGCGCCTTGTTTGTTCATGCGGGTGCTGAAGATGCCCAACACGATCACAGGGAAGAATGTGCTCGCGGCCAAGCCAAAGGCGAATGCGACCACCTCCGCGACAAATCCCGGGGGATCGATCCCTAACCAACCTGCCACCACCACCGCACCAACAATGGCGATTCTGGCGGCGCGCAGCTCTCCTTTTTCGGAGATGTTGGGAAGTAAACCACGCTTCAAAAGGTCGTGAGAAATACTGGTCGATACCACCAGCAGTAAGCCCGCCGCCGTGGAGAGGGCCGCGGCCAAACCGCCGGCGGCGACCAAGGCCACCACCCAATTGGGAAGACCTGAAATTTCTGGGTTGGCCAGGACCATGATGTCACGGTCCACGTACAACTCGTTCTTGGCTTCGGTGGGTTCATTGACCAGCACCCGTTCGCCGTGGTCCCCGCGCGCTTCATCGGGGGCAAAAGACGGCTTGCCCACGAACGCCGCCCCGGGTGCGTAGTCCACTGCACCATCGCCATCTTTGTCGACCCAGGCGATCAACCCAATGTCTTCCCAAGAACGCACCCACTCGGGCAAAGGTTTGACGGATGGGTCGTCATTGGTCTCGGCTGAGACCGACCAAGATGCGTCACGCACGGATTCCATCAAGTTGTAGCGGGCAAAGACCGCAATGGCCGGGGCCGTGGTGTACAGAAAGGCAATAAAGAGCAGCGCCCACAGCGCGCTGGTCCGCGCATCGCGAACCTTGGGCACCGTAAAAAACCGAACGATCACATGGGGCAAGCCCGCCGTACCCACCATCAACGCCAAAGTGATAGCAAAGAGATTAAGGACATTCCCCCCACCCTGCTCGGTGTAGGGCGTGAATCCCAATTCACGATCCAGCCCTTCCAATTTGGCCAGCACGCTGGCTTCTTCGCCACCCCACCCAAAGCCAAGTTGTGGAATCGGAAGGCCCGAAAAGCGAAGCGAAAGAAAGATCGCGGGAACCATGAAGGCAAAAATCAGCACGCAATACTGCGCCACTTGGGTGTAGGTAATGCCTTTCATGCCGCCGAGGACGGCGTAGAACAGCACGATGGCCATGCCCACCAACACACCAGTCTCAACCGGCACTTCCAAGAACCGTCCGAAGACCACCCCGACGCCCCGCATTTGACCCGCGACGTACGTGAATGAGACGAAAAGCGCGCACACGACCGCCAAAAATCGAACCGTGTTGCTCTCGTACCGATCACCCACAAAATCGGGAACCGTGAACTTGCCAAACTTCCGCAAGAACGGTGCGAGCAACACTGCGAGCAACACATAGCCCCCCGTCCATCCCATCAGATACACCGAGCCACCGTATCCCGCGAAAGCGATGATTCCGGCCATCGAGATGAAGGATGCCGCGCTCATCCAATCGGCCGCGGTCGCCATGCCGTTGGCCAAAGGAGAGACCCCTTTCCCCGCCACATAAAATTCACGGGTGCTTGAGGCGCGAGTCCACCATGCGATGGCGGTGTACAAACCAAAAGTCAACACAACAAAGAGGGTGGTCCACGCCTGCACGGTCATTCGTCGTCCTCCTCTACTCCAGCGTCACGGTCCAAGGCTCGCATTTTTCGGGCGTAGGCCCAAATGATCAGAACAAACACCAGAATGGAACCCTGTTGGGCCATCCAGAACCCCAAAGGGAAGCCGGTCCCGGGAATGGTGATCGCATCCAACTGCTCTTTGAACAGCACTCCGGCCCCCAAACCGGCTACGAACCAAACCACCAGAAGAACCCCCGTCAGGCGAAGAACTCGCCGCCAATACCGTGCATGTTGCTGCTGCATGGGTTCTAGGATCGGTTCAGACCGATGTCCTCGTCCACTCCCATCTCAACCGACCTCTTGGTGCCCACCGCCAAAGGGCTCTATTGCGAGCAAGGTGGATTTTTCATCGATCCACGCCGTCCAGTCGCCCGGGCGATCACCACCCACGCCCACACCGACCATGCTCCCCCAGGGTGCGACCAATACGTGTGCACACAGCCGACCGCCGAGTTGATTCGTTCCCGATACGGACCAAAGCAAAACTGCCTCACGCTCGATTGGGGCAAACCGCATCAGTTCGGTGAGGTCATGGTCAGCTTGCATCCAGCCGGACACATCATGGGCTCCGCGCAGATTCGCATCGAAGCCATCGATGGTGGACCGGTCTGGGTGGTCACCGGCGACTGCAAAGACGATGACGATCCCACGACTGAACCGTTTGAATCGGTGCCGTGTGACGTACTCATCATTGAAAGCACGTTCGGTCTTCCGATCTACCATTGGCCTAAACCCGAGACCGTGCTGTCTCAGATCAACGATTGGTGGTCCATCAATGCCGCCCAAGAACGCACCAGCGTGGTCATGACTTATGCGGTGGGGAAAGCGCAGCGGCTGTTGGCGGGGCTTGACCCCAACCTTGGACCCATCGGGATCCATGGTGCGTTGGTTGGTCCAACCGAGGTGTACCGCGGTGCAGGCATCGAACTGCCCGAGACCATCCGCGCTGGCCGCGACACCGCCACCGAACTGCAAGGCCGCGGCATCATCGTGTGCCCACCCTCCGCAGCCGGGACCCCATGGATTCGAAGGTTCTCCGGCAAGGATGGCATGGAAACGGCATTTGCCTCGGGATGGATGGCGGTCCGGGGTCGCCAACGTTGGCGCGGGGTGGATCGCGGTTTCATTCTCAGTGACCACGCCGATTGGAACGGACTGCTCAACATCGTTCGCAACAGCAAAGCCAAACGCGTGGGCGTTACCCATGGATCAACCGATGCTTTTTCGCGATATCTCCGTGAATTCGAGGGCGTAGAGAGCTTTGTTTTGGGCGATCAAAGGGCCACCAGCGACGGAGACGACGGATGAGACGATTCGTCCAGCTCGCTCTGGAATTGGAACAAACCGTGCGCACCAGCCGAAAGGTCAGCGCGCTGGCATCGTATTTCCAAGAGGTTGACGCCCACGATGGCGCGTGGTCCGTGCGATTGCTCACGGGTCAGCGGCCCAAGAAACTCGGGGCCAGTCAGAATCTTCGCAAGTTGGTGCACGAACGCATTGGTCTCCCGGACTGGCTGATGGA
>CALDQF010000311.1 GCA_937911845.1 uncultured Phycisphaera sp.
CCGGGGCAGATACTCCCGTCGGAGGAGCCGGTGTGCTTGCGGGCGAAGTGCCCCAAGATCTCCCGACCAATCTCGGCGTCATCCCCGCGCTTCCCGACTCTATTCACTTCGGCAAATGCCTTGATCTTGTTGAACTTCAGGATGGCACCATCATCATGATGGTCGGTGCCCCTGACGATGACGACCGCGGCCGTTTGTGGTCTCAGGGCAACGCTTCTGGCTCCGTTTTTGTGTATCGACGCGACGGTGCCACCTCGCAGTGGGTTCCTTTTGGCCCGCCGAACGCGCCAGAGAACAAGCCCGTTGATTTCAAGCTGTACTCACCCACACCACAACCCGGTGAGCAATTTGGCTGGTCGCTTGATTTGGACGTGGACGAGGAGGGGGCTTGCCGTGCCGTTATCTTTAATGATGCGCCGACCACCGAGATCTACACCAATTCTGACGGAAGCCGCTTGGCAAATGCGGGGGCGGCGTACGTTTATGTTCTGAACAGCGACGGGTGTTGGGCCCTCGAACAACAGCTCAATCTGCCTATGGTTGATTTTGACTGGTCGAACGACGGAGCGAGTGACACCGATGCCGGTTCGGGAACCAAGGTCGACGGCTTCCCCATCACGGATTGGCCGGAGCGTCTCCCGTACGATCCGTTCGACCCAAATGCTGATCCCGACACGCTGGACCAACAGTTGCGTATTGGCGTCAACGCGCCTCAGAACGAAGCCGTGCCGGTCGACTTTCCGGCTCCATTCGATGCTCCTAACGGCGCGCCGATGGCCCAAATCGTCTCGGTTCCCGGCGAACGCTTCGGCTTCTCCGTTTCCATCCTTGGAGACACCATCGCGGTGGGGGCCCCACAAAGAAATGTGCACCTTTTCGACCTGTACGATGGCTTTTCCCAAGTTGATTGTGTCGACATTGGTCCCGACTTTCCTTGGGTGACCGATCGCGACAACCGCCTTTGGGAATCTGGCGTCACTTTGAACGATTACCGTTCCGTCGGCGGATTTTGCCAACGTTTTCTGAACCTTGGGGGCATTGGTGCCCCCGGTGTTGGCGGCGCTTTTCTGTTTCAGAAAAATGATCAAGACACCTCAGGCCACCCATGGTGGCTTGGCGGGGTCGACCCAGAGGTGATTGCTCAAACGCCTCCTACAGGCTGGGAGGATCCGTACTTTCGAGGCCGTATCCTTCACGATGAACTCGGCAACACTCTCGCATGGAACGTTGCTCTCGGCTCGACGGTGAAGTTGCACCAAGTCTCTGAATCTGAAGGTGACCAGTCCGCAGTGGTAGACCTCATTGTCTCTGCGCCTCAAGCTGATTTCACCTTTACTGGCATGACGCACGTGTACCGCGACGTCTGGAATCGACCTCCTCATACCCGCTCTGATATCGCGCTTCGTGATGCCAACGCTGGTTTTAGCTCGCCCGGAAAATATGGATTTGATCTGGACACCGTTCAAGTTGATGATGACGGTTATCTCATTGCCATTGGTCAGCCCGGGTTCAACTTCGCTGGTTACCCCGGATTCAGCTGGAACGGCACAGCCCACACGTATTTTGTCCCGCACCAAGACGCCATTTTTGACAACCCATTGACGCCGCTTGAAGAGGCCCTGCTTCCTGTCGACGGATTCTCGTTCTCCATCCCGCGGTACCCGAATCCGATCCAAGTTGTTTGTGACGATGATGATGGGCTCATCACAATTCCATCGTGCACAGATTGTGACAATGCAAGTACCGCGGAAGCGATTTGTCTTTCTGGTGGTGATCCGTACAACCTCGAATTCGGCGGCTTTGGCATGTCTGTCGATCTCGTTGACGTCGGTGATCAAAATGAGCCCATTTTGATTGTTGGCGCTCCTCGTTCGAAATACCTTGCTGACCTTCCCGAAGCTATTGAAGAGGGGGACCCACCTGCTCCAGAAAATGAGATGAGTGGGCTTCTCTACAGTTACAAGATTGCTGTGACGGTTCCTTTCCTACCCCAGACGACGCCAACTGCGACACTGGAGATTGAGCACAAAGAGGTGCTTCAAACTGAAGATGACCCAGGTCAGTACCAATTGCTTGGGCAATACGTTCGGGCAATCAATTCGGGGAATGACGTGATTATTGCGGGAGCCCAGCCCCGAAGAAGCCCTGACGAATTCGTTGATTTTGGCTTCAGAAGACGACCGGGCGCCGTTGCGGTGTTCGATCTTGATAAAGACGGTGAAGACTCAAATTCCGAT
>CALDQF010000312.1 GCA_937911845.1 uncultured Phycisphaera sp.
CTGTCTTCACCCCGGGGCCGGAGTGGGACATCCCATTCTTTGCCTCGGTACTCAACCCGGAAGCTGTAGGGGGCGTCTTCAACTCCCACGAGGGTTACTCCGCGTGAGGCTTCACCAATGCGAATGCGGTCATCGCTGGAGAACCAAAGATTATCGCCGTCAAATGCGATTGGTTTGGGTCCGGTGTATGAAGTGGGTTCGGGGGGAGTCACCGGCGCGGAGGGACGAACGGATTCGGGCCGCGTGGTGGGAGGTGCCACTGGTCTTGGTGGTGGGACAGGTCTTGGGCGCGGGGGCTGCGGAGGGGTGTGAAAAGCGGAGCGTCCGGCGAATCGATTTTCCCACGTGGTTCGAGCATCGTCGTGGGCATCACGAAGGGATTCGAGTTTGGCCAAAGCATTTTCGTCGCCAACCGCCGGAGCACTCAAAAGCGCGTTGATCGGGGATCGAGCCAGCACCAAGAAAGTGAGCAGCCCAACCACCAAGCCACCGATGGACATGTTGAGGTCACGGGTGTTCATGCGCCCCTCCTTACCGAAGCCAAGGCCCAACGCTCCATCGAGCAGGAGACGGCGATTCTTCCTCCGTCTTCTTTGGTCATTCGTACTTCGGTGACCAGATCCACAGAAGGGGAACCTTCAAGACGGCCCAGGATGCGAATCGCGTCTTCGGTGGTGGCCACAAATTGGTACTCAGCGGTGACGCGTTGCACAGCGCCGTCTCGGCCAAGCATGCGCCGAGCTTCAGATTTGGGAATCATAGCGCCAACGCCCTGGCGGAAGGTGTCCTCCCGTATGGCGTTGCCAAATTCTTCACGGATGTCGTTGATCAAACCCAACAAACTCGATCCGGCCTCGTTCTCGTTGGGCGGCGTGGACACGTCACCGAACGCAACGATCAGATCGCCGGTTGCATTTCGATCTTCGCGTTCGGCACGACCAAGCCGGACGGCCAAGTCGGCCCCGTCGGAAAGTCGCTTGGCATCAGATTCGATGCGATCAGCTTTCATGTGCATCTCACTGGCCACAGGGCCCAGCAGCGATGACCAGAGGCCAAACGCGAGCATGACTGCGATGGCCGGAAGGCCGAAGGTCAGAACAGGGGACTTTTGTTCGCTCATCGGTTGTTGCCCTCTCGACTTCGGTTCAAAAGTTCGCTGCGAAGGTCTTTCCAGCTGGCTTGGATCTGCAAGAACAGAGCGTGCTGGGGGTTGTCTTCCTTGCTCGCACCGTTTTGGCGAAGCAAGTTGTACGCGGTAGAGAACGTTTTGATTTCTGCGGTGATTTCATCTCGGGACAGGGCTTGCACCTGAGTCAAGGAAAGTGGCTGAGGGATCAGATTGGGATCAACCATCGATCCGCCACGATCACTGGCATCCGCCATGGATGCGGTATCGCTTTCACCTCCAGCAAGCCCGGGGCGATTGAGGCGGGCTTCGATTTCCCCTCGGCTGTCGTTGGTGTTTGATTCTTCCGAGGCACCTGTGTTGTTTGGTGGGGCCAGGGCGGTTGAATCAGTTGTGGCTGCAGTGGCAGTTGATTCAGCGGAATCGGTTGAGGCGTCATTCGTTTGATCCTCGGGGAATGCGTCGGGATACATCCGTGCGGCCAAGGAGTAGGCCGCGAAGTCGCGGTCTCGTTCGTACATCACATCTTTGTGGGGTTTGTCGATTCGGCCGGACAGCGTGAACTCCAGATGCCCGAATGCGTCAGGTTCTTCCCAGTTCAAACTGATACGGCTGAACATCCGATCCTGTCCTAGCTGTTGCCGCATGGACTCGATTACATCGGTGGCCGAAACTCCGGCCGATCGATCAGGGATGGATTTCCCGGTCAGGGAGAAACTTGCGTCCCGAGTGTTCATCCTGACGCCTTCCACACGAATGCCTCGGGGCAGGTTGGTGAACAAATCCGAAAGGACTTTCACCGCACTGAAGCCAGTGTTGCCCAAGGTGTCGTAATGGGCCAAGGATCGTTCGAGCGCATCAGCGTCCTGAACCATGCTCGCGAGCTCCGCATTGCGTGATTCCACCACGCTGAGCCGGGTCCAGGCAGACACGATGGGGCCAAAGATCAAGATCAACGCGGCGGCCGCCACAATGAGTCGTGCTGTTCGGGGGACCGAAAGGGTGGCCGTCATCCGTGCTTGGAAATCAGGATTGTCGGTGGGCATGGCATCCCGGAGTCCAGCCAACCCGACCCCTTGGGGATCAATAAGCAGAGCACCAATCAGGATGCCGTGCGTCCCCAACTCGCCGCTAGAAAGGCCGGTTTGTTCCTGGAGCTCCGAGGCGACCTCATGGGGCAGAATGGTGATTGATCCGTTGAGTGTGGTCAACCCTGTGTGCAGGGCTTCTCCAGCCGCAGTCGCCCAAGAGTCGGGCGCTCCGGAACCCACGGCTGATTCTTGGAACGCACGACCAACGGATGCCGGCCAATGCTCTCCACAGGGCAGAAGGACATTCCGGAAGCCAACACCTCCGGCGTGGGACCACACAAAGGTCACGCTGCCGGTTTTGCTGTCAGCATGTACCAATGGACCAGTAGGTCGGTGGGCCCCCATCAAGCCCGCAAGTCCCGCGGCGGGGGTGGTCCAGCGAATTGGAATTTCTGTTTGCTCTGCGAGCTCAGCCAGTGCATTGGCTTGCATTTGGACAGGCCAACTGGTCAGGACGCCTACACGGTTGCTTTCGCCCGGGGCAGCTGGGAGCAAGCCTCGCCCCATCCGGTGCTCGGGGTGCTCGGAGCCCA
>CALDQF010000313.1 GCA_937911845.1 uncultured Phycisphaera sp.
TCAAGATTTCGACCGCGTTGTGCGGCTGTTCCAAGTGAGGTCAGCCGTCCCTCGTCAACAGCTTGTTCAAATGCGAAGAAACTAGCTGCAAAAAGGAGTGCCGGGCTCCATGCGAAAAAGACCATCCGACGAAGCCAGCGGCTTTCCCAAGCCAGGCGAATCCCAGTCCAAGCAATAACCCAGATTGTTGAAGAAGGGCCACATCGCTCATTGTTCCAAGCACGATAACCAACATCCTGCAGTGGCATTAGCGGTCCCCCTGCGTGGTGTTGTGTTGGTCATGGTGTTGTTCTGATCTTCGCAGTGTATCGATAAAGATTTTTTCAAGTGGTCGAGTTGCTGGTGCAAGGGAACGAATACTCACCCCAACTTCGGCTGCTGCAGACCAGACATCACGGATGTTTTCTGGTTTTGGTGATACAAGGGAGATGATTGATTCCGTCTCATTTGCTTCTACACGAGCAGGTAGACCACGCTCGGAAAGTTTTATTGCGAGTTTTTCGAGTGGCCCAGAGCCAGCAAGGTGGTGCTCAGGCTGTGGAGGCTTAGTAAGTGATTCAATGGTGCCAGCAAGTTGAACACGACCCCGAGCAAGCACAACAACCCGGTCACAGATGGCCTGCACATCGGGAAGAACATGGGTTGAGACAAATATTGTTTTCCCGTGATCTTTCGCAAGGGTGGTGAGACGCCCAAGCATTGCTCGCCGCTCAATTGGATCGAGGCCGTTTGTCGGTTCATCAAGAATCACCATGTCAGGATCATGAACGATAGCCGCTGCAAAAGAAACTTTTTGTCGCGTGCCAACCGAGAGCGTTTCGACTGGCCGATAACGCTCTTGGCCAGCATCACACCAATCCAGCACTTCATGGGATCTTCGAAGCGCCTCAGTGCCCGGCAGGCCCGACAGACGGGCAGCATACCGAACCATTTCAACGCCGGATAAGCCTGGAATAGTGCATTCATCTTCTGGAACAACGCCAACAATCTGACGAACACGACGAGGTTTCCGATATGGGTCATTCCCAAATACACGTGCCTGACCACTTGCAAGCCGGACAAGACCAAGAATTGATCGGACAAGCGTACTTTTACCAGCACCATTGGGTCCAACAAGACCAGTCACCCCAGGAGTTACATCGATTGAAACACCATCAAGTA
>CALDQF010000314.1 GCA_937911845.1 uncultured Phycisphaera sp.
TAATGCTACAGGTACAGGCAAACTTTTAACACACGTAGTTTTCCACCCTGTACAAAAGTCTTTGAACAGACTCTTACAAGTTGATTATACAATCAGAGTACAGAGTTTAACAGGCTTTACGGAGGTTTAATAAATGCCATATATTGTAAATTTTACAGATAGCGAAAATAAAACTCCGATCACAGTGTTTGATAAGTCTTCAAGTCAGCAAGCGACCATAGCGTCTATTAGTATGTCAGTACGTCTTCCACACCACTTTAAGGGAACGCACATGAGTCGCTTCGTTGAACTTGCTTCGAGATTTAGCGCTGAAGACTCAGCCCTGGTTTCTCGAGAAAGCCTCCAAAACTTTTCTGGAGATTTGTTGGATCGCTTGGAAGCGGACGACGGACGGGTCCGGATCAAGGGACGTTTCCTTCTGAGGCGATCGAGCCCAGTAACCGAGATCAGCCTTCCAGTTCCATTTGACTTTGCCTGGAAATTGCGTGCGCGGAGAGTTGAAGGAAAGATCCAAACCAAACTTGTGACTGAAGTCGGCGTACTTGCCACCAGTCTTTGCCCCTGCAGCCGGGAAATTAGTGCGTATGGCGCGCACAACCAGCGTGCTCGGGTGCGGATTGGTGTGACCGGCCCGGTTTCTCTGGCGGAACTCGTTGAGGTTGCTGAATCTTCGGCTTCTTGCACCGTCTTCCCATTGCTCAAGCGCCCGGACGAAAAAGCGTTTACCGAAACCGCATACGAGCGTCCTCGCTTCGTCGAGGACTTGGTGCGAGAGGTGGCAACCGGCCTCCGGGCTATTCCTGAGGTTGGTCGATTCAAGATCAAGGCCGTAAATGAAGAGTCCATACACGCCCACGATGCTTGGGCGATCGTGAAGGGTTGCGGGGACGAAGCACCACCGCTCTGAGCCGATTCCCTTATGGCTCGCCGGCGGTGGTTTCGTCTGAGTCGTCATCGAAAGGGTTTTCGATGTGCTGCATGGCCACCGCCCGCTGGTGGGCCACCCTGCCGCCAATGACGACCAGCCGAGGGCCGGCGCTGCCCAGCTCCCAACTCACGCATCCTTCCTGCTCGCCATCGAGCAGTTGAAAGTCAGCAGGTTGGCCCGGAGCAATCATGGCGGTGGCCTGTTCGCCTTGGGTTCCTAGCACACATGCGGCATTCCACGTGCCGGCGACGATGGCTTCGTTGGGGGTCAAGCCGTTTTTACGGACCGCCAATGCCACCGCGAGTGGCATGGATGGGCTGGGGGCGCTGCCGGGATTGCAGTTGGTGGCCACCGCAACGGAGCCGCCACGGTCCACGATGCCGCGACCATCGGCGAACCGATCGTCAATGTGAAGACCGCAGATGGGCAGCATGACCCCAATGGTTGACGAGCTTGCCAGGACGTCCAATGTTTCAGGTCGCGAAGCCTCCAGATGGTCCACGCTTCGCGCGCCCAAAGCGACTGCTCGAGCTGTCATGCCCAAGTCGTTGAATTGATCAGCATGCACGCGGATGGGGCATCCTTGATCTTTCGCGGCACGAAGCAGCCGTTCGGTCTCGTCTGGTGACCAAGATCCTTCCTCGCAATAGGCGTCGACGGGTACGCAGGGAAACTCTTCCAAAATCTTGGGCAACATCTTTTGGATGCAGTACCCGACGTAGTTTGGTTGCTCTCGGTCAATGGCATGCGCTCCAAGAAATGTACCTTGCATCCGCATTGGAAAAAATTTGTTGCTGACTTCGGTCGCGGTTCGGTGGAGTGAGCGCATCATTTTGAGTTCCGCCTCCAGCTCCAGTCCATACCCCGTCTTGACCTCGATGGTGCCGGTGCCCAATGAGATCATGGCGGTCAGACGATGCAAGAATGCGTCGCTCAGTTCCGTAATGCTGGATTCGCGCACCGAGCGGACTGTGGACATGATGCCCCCGCCGCTTTTGAGAATTTCCAGATAAGACCGTCCGCTTCGGAGTTCTGACCACTCATGAATACGGTTCGCGGTGCCCGTCCAGCACGCGTGGGTGTGACAGTCCGTCCAGGTGGGCATCAACACTAAGCCCGAGGCGTCGACCGCCAAAAAAGATTCTCCCTCGTGCATTTCCATCTGTGGGGCACGACCTTTGCCCACCGCTTCGATGAATCCATTTCTGGAAAAGACCCATCCCTGTTCGATGACGCCGAGTTCGCCGTGCCAAGGTCCCGAGCGGGCGCCCGGGGGGCCTTCTAGTGTGAGCACCCGAGCATTGTCGATGAGTATGGCATGACCGTTCACTGAAGGGATCATCTTAGGGGAGGGCGTCGGGATGCATGGGGAGTCGAACTCCTTGTTCGTTGGCGCAATCCATTGCTTCTTCGTAGCCCGCATCGGCGTGCCGAAAGACGCCCATCATGGGGTCGTTCGTTAGCACGCGAGCAAGTCTGCGATCGGCAGCATCAGTGCCGTCGGCCACAATCACTTGGCCGGCATGTTGGCTGAAGCCAATGCCAACGCCTCCACCATGGTGGAACGAGACCCAAGACGCGCCAGACGCAATATTGGTGGCGAAATTCAGCAAGGGCCAATCGGAAACGGCATCGGTGCCGTCGAGCATGGCTTCGGTTTCTCGGTTTGGAGAAGCCACAGAACCGCAGTCAAGATGATCACGCCCAATGACAATTGGTGCGGAAACCTTGCCTTCGGCAACCAACTTATTGAACAGTCTCCCTGCCCTGTCCCGTTCGCCTAGACCGAGCCAGCAAATTCGTGACGGAAGACCTTGGAAGGCAACCCGTTCTCTGGCCGCTTCCAGCCAACGGCGAAGAGACTCGTCTTCGGGAAAGAGCTCCAGTAAAGCCTCATCAGTGACTTTGATGTCGTTGGGATCGCCCGACAATGCGGCCCAGCGGAAGGGGCCACGGCCTCGGCAGAATTGAGGACGGATGTACTCGGGAACGAATCCTGGGAAGGCAAACGCATCGCCACAGCCCGCATCAAGTGCCCGTTGACGAAGGTTGTTGCCGTAGTCAAAGACCTTGGATCCAGATCGCTGCATCGACAACATGAGTTCCACATGTCGCCGCATGGCATGGGTGCTGAGCTTGACGTATTGCTCGGGATCTCTGTCGCGAAGTTCATCCGCATCAGCCCGGTTCATTCCTTCGGGGTAATAGCCCCAAAGAGGGTCATGGGCACTGGTCTGGTCGGTCAGGGTCTCAGGCACGATGCCCCGCGCTTCCAATCGCTCCAGCAGGGCCACCGCGGTGCCGCACCAGCCGATGCTGACCGCTTCTGTTTGGGATTTTGCTTCGAGGGCTCGGTCGATGGCGGCGTCCAGTCCTTCGACGATTTCGTCGAGGTACCGGTCGTGCACACGTTTGTCCAAGCGCTCTTGACAGCAATCGGCAATCAGGGCGGTTCCGTCATTGAGGGTGATGGCCAACGGTTGGGCACCGCCCATGCCACCGCATCCAGCCGTGACATTCAACGTGCCTTTGAGCGTTCCGCCAAAGTGCTGTCTGGCACATTCGGCAAAGGTTTCAAAGGTCCCCTGCAAGATGCCTTGGGTTCCGATGTAGATCCAAGAACCAGCAGTCATTTGGCCGTACATCATTAAACCGCGGTCGGCCAGATCGTCGAAATGCGACTGGGTGGCCCAGTGAGGCACCAAGTTTGAGTTCGCAATCATCACTCGGGGCGCGTCTTCATGGGTTTGAATAACGCCGACGGGTTTTCCGGACTGCACAAGAAGAGTTTGGTCGGGCTCCAGATTTTGGAGTTCTCGAACGATGGCATCGAATGCCTCCCACGATCTTGCCGCCTGCCCGCGCCCCCCGTAGACCACCAGTTGTTCGGGGATCTCGGCGACCTCGGGATCGAGGTTGTTCATCAGCATGCGTAGCGCACCTTCAGCGGCCCATGATTTGCAGGAGCGTTCGGTGCCGCGGGGGGCTCGAATGGTGCGGGTCTTCGTCATGGGTCGATCCTAGTCGGGTTGGTGCCGCGAAGGGCGGTGGCCAAAGCTTCGATGTCCGATCCCAGAGGGCGGTCAGTGTGGCGAGAACTGACCAATAGTCGTACCCAGTCGTACAAGTTTTCGTTGCCCTCGCCTGAACGAAGAGGGCGGCGGAGTTCCATCGCGTCAGCCGAACAAAGAAGTTCCACGGCAAGAACTCGAGCGGCCAAATCCAAGACATGCTGGGCTCCGAAAGCTGCCGTGGGGCCAAAAGAATTGAAATCCTCGATGCCCGCACTCGTTGAAATATTGTGGCATGAGGCAGGAGCGCAGGCCACTCGAATTTCATTGAC
>CALDQF010000315.1 GCA_937911845.1 uncultured Phycisphaera sp.
CAGGTTCCTGGGGAGCTCCACCACGACTTCGAGTCAGTGCTCCAGAGGGCTGGGACGTCGGTCCCACCATCTTGCCCGCACCAGAATGTATTTCGACCGATCTTGGTCCGGTGTACGGCTACCACGAGTCGGTCAGATTTCAAGTGCCGCTGCGTCGACCAGATGCTTCACCCGCCGAGTTGAAGTACGAATTGGATTGGTTGGTGTGCAAAGAGGCTTGTCTGTTGGGCATGCAGTCCAACACGTTGCGCGTGCCGTCCATGTTGGCGAAGGGTGACCCCCGGGATTTGCAGGAAGACGCCAATCACTTGGCTCCAGGGCGGCGTTTGCGCTCCCGGTTGCTTGGTGACTCGCTGTGGGTGGAACATCCAAAGGGCCGCGTGGGACAGCCCAAACTTGTTTTTCGGCCCCTTGATGCCGTTTCTCTCGGCCAAGCCGACCCCACGAAGCAGAAAGAAGGGTGGATATTCCCACTCGAAATCCGGCGTCAAGATTTTCCGGAAGAAAGCACCGTGACCCTCCACGGTTTGCTCATTTTTTCGGATGACGAGGGCCGCGAGACTTATGCTTTTTCAATTACGTTGAACAATTAACCCAGAATCTCATGGAGAATTTATCGTGTTTTCATTAACCACTTTGTGCACTGTGTGTGCCCTCTCGTTTATTGCCGTTCCACCCAAGGGTGATGAATCATCCAGCGAAGGCGGCAAGTGTCCGGTCACCGGCCTTTTGAGTTCTTCCAAAAAGAAGGCGCCCGAAGCTGTGATTCCCGCCGAAGTTGGGAAAATTGCTCCACCATTTGAACTGATGGACACCAACGGCAAAGCTCACAAGCTGTCCGATTTCAAAGGTAAGACCGTGGTCCTTGAATGGTTCAGCCCTCGTTGCCCATTCTCGGGGAAGCCCTCTGGACGTTCGGTGCACTCCACCGGGAAGATAAAAAAGTTGATGGAAGACATGAAGAAGATCGACGAAAACATCGTTTACTTGCTGATTGATTCCTCGTCGAATGTGAGTAAAGAAAAGGTGATCCAAGACGCAAAATCCTGCGCTGCGTCCATGGACATCAAAGCCCCCATGTTGATCGACCATGGTGGCAAGGTCGGCAAAGATTACGGCGCGAAAACCACGCCACACATGTACGTCATCGATGCTGAAGGCAAACTGCGTTACGACGGCGCGTTCTCCGAGCAGGCCGGTCGTGAGAATTTTGTACTCAATGCCGTGAAGGCCATCAAGAAGGGCGAAGATCCCAAACCGTCTAAGACGAAATCTTGGGGCTGTGGCGTGAAGTACTGAGTTCGGCCATTAATCTTGAATCATCCTGCGGGGTCGCCATTTGGCGGCCCCGCGGTCGTTTCCTGCATGAGTTCAAGGAGCACCTGCTCAAGGGTGGCCCGCTCGGCATCGTCCAGGCCATTTGGTGCATACAACACCCGGAAAGCCAGGCCCTGGTCGGTTTCTCGAATACCAATCCACGCGGGTGGCCCTGTCTGGGCCGCGCCAACGGACAGAGTCTGTGGCGCGCTGGATCTTGCTTCGGTATGGATTTCCAGAGCCGCAGGCGGTTGATCTTGGGTGGCCCCAAGCGATTCCAGTCTTGCCTCCAACCGAAGAACGGCGGGGGTCCTGGACTCAGAAAAGTACGTTCTGGGCAGCGCGAGGCTTTTAAAATTTGGGGGGGAAGCGTCCAGTTCAAGTTGGTGTAGATTCGGAGCAGCTGTGCATCCGACCAGAATCAAAGCCAATGCGCTTCGTATCACGCCGGGAAACCTACAATTGG